>DATDAJ010000375.1:0-5607 GCA_036525475.1 Candidatus Udaeobacter sp. | reverse complement strand
GTGTTTTGATTTTCTCAGCAGCATTCCCGTTCTTCAGCAACATTGATGAGGATCTGCATTTCGATCTGATCACGCAGTATTCAAATGCGCAGGTCCCGCGCAGTTTTGATCGGCTGAAGGAAGAAACACTGAACTGGATTGTTCCTTACGCTTCGCCGGAGTTCCTGTCTGCGCCGGAGCGGTTTCCAGATGGGAAATTTCCTGCGCCGCTATGGAAACAACCGTGGTCGAAAGTTGAACCGGAGATTGCGGCCACACGAGCGGCATGGAGCAGCGAGATCAATTTCGAATCATCTCAGCCGCCGCTGTATTATGAGGTTGCGGGCGTGTGGTGGTGGATTGGCAAACAGATTGGATTGGTCGGCATTCAATCGTTGTATTGGATTCGGTTCCTGAATGCCGCGCTCATGGCGATCGTGGTTTGGTTGGGTTATGTGGCCGCGCGAACAATCGCGCCGGAACGCCTCGACCTGCGCATCGGCGTGCCGCTACTAGTCGCTTTCATTCCGCAGAATGTGTTCTACGCAATGAACAACGATGTGCTGTCGCCGCTGTGTTTCGGCGTGCTGTTTCTTTGCGTTTTACGATGGTTACGAACGGACACGCCGAGCCTGTGGCTTGGAGCGGTCACAGGCGTGGCGATTGCGTCCACGTACCTGACGAAACTATCGAATTTGCCGCTGAGCGTCATTGCGGTCGTAGTCATCCTTGCCAGGCTTGGCGTAATTGTTCGACGAAGTCCTCGTGCTGGCTTAATCGCGCTTCTGGCACTCCTTTTGTGCGCCGCCGTCCCAATTGGCAGTTGGATGTTTTGGCTGAAACTGCAGTTTGGCGATATCACCGGATCAACGGCGAAAATCGCGTTCCTTGACTGGACGCGGAAGCCGTTTGTTGAGTGGTGGCAGCATCCGATTTTCACCCCTCACGGGTTTTGGGTTTTCTGGTCGGGTTTAATCGGAACCTTTTGGCGCGGCGAAGTTGAGTGGAACGGCAGACGGTTCGATTGGCAAATAGCGGATCAGGTGTACGCCGTTTCTTCGCTGGTGTTTATTACAGCAGCGGTCCTCGGATTGAGAAAACCATCTGCACTTTCCGCATTCCAACGGCAGGCCATTGCCGTAGCGATTCTAACTTTTGCAGCAGGAGTCGCTTTCCTTGGATTGCTTTCAATTCAGTTCGATTTTGGAAGTTGCGTTAATCCATCCCGTTCGCATCCGTATTTCACATCGGGCCGCTTGCTGAGCGGTGCGATCATTCCTTTCGCACTGAGTTATGTTTATGGGATTTCCTGGTTGTGCCGCCTCGCGGCTTCAAGATTTCGACAAACTCGCTGGATCGATATCGCTTTGCCACTCATCGTGCTCGGCGCGATCGTTGTGTTTTCGCAGGCCTCGGAAATTTTCGTCACTCACCCGGTGTTTGCGAGCGAACACAACTGGTTTCATCGGTAGCCGGCGCATGCGGTCTGCGCAGGCACACTCTTGCTGCTACACGACGCCACGTTTCCTCGGTGACATGCGTGCCACCCATCGCAGGACGGGCATTGGCATTAATCGAGCGAGAAGCATCAACAGCTTCATCGCGAATCCCGGAATGATGAGCGGCCGATCTGCTTCGACTGCTGCGAGCGCATCGCGCACGACCTGTTCGACTGTAACAACGATGAATTTCGGACCGATGTCCGGCTTCATTCCTTCCCGCTTGGCGACTTGCTGGAATTCCGTTACCACAGGACCGGGGCAAAGCGCGCATACGCTTACGCCCGTTCCGCGGAGCTCGGCTCTAAGCGCTTCGGAGAAACTTGTCACATACGCCTTGGTTGCGGCGTAAACCGCGGAGCCGGGGATCGGGAGAAAGCCGGCCGACGAACTGACGTTGAGGATGGCGCCGCGGTGCTGTGCAATCATCCGCGGAAGCAAATGACGAGTAACCAACGTTAGCGTCTCGACGTTTACGACCGTCATTTCCTTGTTCCGATCGGGATCGCTCTCCGCAAAAGGACCACTGTCGCCGAGGCCGGCGTTATTGATCAAGAGATCGACTTCGAGTTTCTCGCGATCAAGTTGCTCCAGGAAAGCTTGCAACTGCCCCAGATCAGCGAGATCAACTTTTCGAACGTGAACAAGAAGCTTCGAATGCTCTCGCCGCAGTTGATCAGCCAGTTCGATCAACCTTTCATCACGCCGTGCGACCAAAATCATCGAGCGGGCACGACTGGCGAGTTGACATGCAAATTCGCGACCAATACCGGCCGAAGCACCCGTGATCAACGCATTGGAACCGTCGAGTTTCATTGTGGAGGGCGGAGCTGCTGCGACGCCGCGCGGGGTCTCCCTGGACCTCGCCCCTCTAAGGATTCCAGCTCGCGCTTTGTCAATGGGCGCCAATGGCCGCGCGGCAGGTCGCCAAGCCGAAGATTAGCGATGCGAACGCGAATGAGATCTTTGATGCGATAACCGATGGCTTCGAACATACGGCGAATCTGGCGATTGATTCCCTGTCGAAGGACAACGCGCAGGCGGACGGGCGACAAGGAGTGGAGTCGCGCAATCCTTGCTCGCTCACCGTCGAGAAAAATTCCGCGCAGCAATTTCGAAGTCAGTTCGGGCTCCCACGGGCGATCCAGTGTCACTTCGTATTCCTTCTCAATTTTGTAACGTGGATGCGTCAAGCTCTGTGCAAGATCTCCGTCATTTGTGAGAAGAAGCAGACCTTCGGTTTGTGCGTCCAGGCGCCCAATGTTGAACAGCCGCGAGAATTTTTTCGGCAGCAAATCGAAAACAGTATCGCGAACATGCGGATCTCTCCGCGTCGAAACGAATCCGGCGGGCTTGTGCAACATGATGGTGAGTGGCGGCGCGACATGAACAAGTTTGCCATTCACCTTCACATGGTCGCGCGCGTCAGGTTGCGCGCTGAAGTCGGTGCAGGTCTGACCGTTGATCGTGACCCGGCCCGCCGCGATCAATTCATCGCAATGCCGGCGCGATCCGATACCCGCAGCGGCGAGGAAGCGATTTAAGCGCATCAAACGAGCTTAACGGCCCGCTTCAACGCTTCAACGTGCTAAACGTCGGGCTTTGTCTTCGGCAGGCCGATCACTTTCTGACCGTCCTTCCACTGTTTGCGTTTCTTGAGGAGCTCGATGCGCTCGAAGCGTTTCAGCACGTTGCGTTTAGCCGCAATTGTGCTCGCCCCTTTTAAACTGCGATGTTGCGACATGGTTTATAGGTTAAAAGGTTAAACAGTTAAATGGCTACAACGGGAAGCGAGCGGGCACATTAAGCCACCGCAGAAGTTTTTCAAGAAACGCACAGAACCTTCTAACCCTTTAACTGTTCAACAAATCAACCTCCCTACAGCTGATTGCTAAGCACAACGTACGTGCCGGATGTAGTGACCTGGTGATAAACGTGAACCCGGCTGACGACTCGCTCTTTCCAGTAGTCCGCCCGGCTTTGCTCCACGATCAAGTAAACCGGTTCGGGTTGATCCCATTTGTCCAGAACCGCTTGTTCGTTCAGAAAAATGTCAGTGGCGGGTGCGCCCATCGGAGCTTCTTTCCGGGGATTTTGGTTAACAAAAAAGAATTTTCGATTGAGATAAAAAATAAGGCTGCTGCTGTTGTCCAGTGGCCCTTCGAACATCGCGTGGCCGCCTGCCTCCAACCGCGGATTTAGATAACGGGCAACATCGGCGAGTGAGAAATAGGGCGCCGTTTTCGCGACGCCTATTACCATGCTCAGCCCGGCTGGGATCATCGAGGTCGCCAGAGCAATGGCCGCGAGTTTCCCGTGTTGTTTGAAAATGAAGTAGAGGGCTATAGTCGAGAAGAACACGAATGAGACAGCCGTAATCACAAGCATGGGCCGCAGTGCTAGCCACGCGGACACAGGCATATCCTGCAAGGCTCTCCACGCGGTCCAGCGCTCGTCCATTATTCCCCAAGTTCCGTTTAAAGCACGCGCGGCAGGCGCCACGAACAGCGCTCCGCCCGCAAGGATCAGACCGATGACACCCACCGCGATCGCGCCCGCTGCGCGCAACGATTGGGGAGTCCGATCCCAAGCCATGGCTGCCCAGAGCGCAAACGCGCTCCACATACTCATCGAATAGTAATCCTGTCGCTGTCCCAAAAAGAGCAGCGGAATGAACACCACAACCATCCAGCAAAGCAGTAATGCATCGCCGAAATTGATCTCCCCCGGCCGTGTAACGCGGCGCCAGCCAAAAATGACGCCCGGCAGCAACGCGATAGACCATGGAAACCACCACGCCACGTGCAGGATCACAAATTGATAAGCAGGCATGCCGAGGAAATCGTGCGTCTCATCAGTGAGCCCGCGCAGGTGTCCCAGCCATTCGGATCTGACATAACGAAAATAATGCGGGAAATTCCATTGTGCCCAGATATGCCAGGGCGCCAAGATCAAAAGAAAAATCAACACATATTCCCAGCGCAGAAGCGCGCGAAACCGTATCCTCGCTTCGCGATAAAAAATCGAGAGCAAAACAAAAACCACAGCGGGGTAAACGATGCCGAGCATACCTTTCGTTAGGCACGCTAGCGCAACGAAAATCCAGACACCGGCGAACCACAGGCGTCGATGGCGCCTCCGCCCATAGCCGCATATTCCGCAGAACATCGCGCCGGTCATGAATGCGGTGACTAGCGGTTCGGGCATGACAATGCGCGCGAGAAGAAACGTGCCGCAAAAGCTGAGATAGATCAGACCTGCGATGAAACCGCGCCAGTAATCCGAGAGCTTTTCGCCAATTAAAAAGATAAGTGCAACCGTGGCTACGACAGCCAGCGCAACCGGCAGTCGAGCCGCTGCCTCATTCACGCCAAGAATTTTGTACGAAGCGATGATGAGCCAGTAG
The DNA here is from genome assembly GCA_036525475.1 of Candidatus Udaeobacter sp. GTDB lineage: Bacteria > Verrucomicrobiota > Verrucomicrobiia > Chthoniobacterales > UBA10450 > Udaeobacter. The sequence continues at coordinate 723 of DATDAJ010000375.1, read as the reverse complement.
AGCAATGGCGGTTTTTGCAGGCGCGGTATGCCGTTGTTTGTTGGGAGCAACCAGTTATCGCTGGCCACCATCTCGCGCGCGGCTCCAGCGTATTGGCCCTCCGTCTCGCTGTAGAGATCGCCGGTACCAATGGTCACCACATGTAACAGCGCTGCCAGCGCAATCAGAATTATGAGCAGAACGTGACGCGTGGGCGGCGGCGGCAACGCGGGCGGTTCCAGCAGCGTTTCTTCGATGCTTAGGGTGCGAGCGCTTGCCGTCATTGCACACATTCTCCACCGGGAACCGTTCCGGCTCGAGATTCGTGTTCGATGCGTTCACTGGATTCGACTTTGTCGTACGTTTTCCAATGCTCAGGTAAACGCAGCAATTTTCCCGTCGGCATCTCGATCAACGCGAGCATCTGGCGGCACTCGGCGATCAACGTGTTGTCTTGTGGGCGCGTGATGTGGAATGCGCACCAGAAGCGCGCGCGCTCTGCGCGATCCAGCCAGCCTTCAATCACTAGCCGGTCACCGAGCCTTGCCGCGCGCCGATAATCGATCTCGGTGCGGACCACAACAGGATACCTTTCCTTTTGCGCCATCTCCACGACTGCGAGCCCGAGCTCCTCCGCGAGGTGTGTGCGTGCTATTTCAATGAAGCGCAGATACGCAATATTGGACACAACGCCTCCGCAATCGGTGTCGAAAAACATTACCTGCACGTTTGTGCTGATACAGG
>DATDAJ010000374.1:0-4341 GCA_036525475.1 Candidatus Udaeobacter sp. | reverse complement strand
GCGGTTTGGTTTTCAACAAACGAAAAAGCGTCGCGTTCCAACTACGACTAAGCGCGCGCCGCCAAGTATTGTGGACACTATAAACAAGCGTTCTCGCCGGAAAGATAGTATCGGAGCGGAGATCGCATACAGCGCGCAGGCGTGTTGTGTATTCCAATTGCGCATCACGAATGGCTTGCTCTGCTTCGTTTCCCAGTAACCACGCCGGCGCGATAAAACCGCGTGGCTTAAGTCCGAGTGCGCGGAATTGATCTCGTGCTGTGGTGATGCGCCGCAGAGCTTCTTCGTAGCCCAAATCGTAAAACTCGCCTTCGTTCTGGGTATAAAATCTGGTCATGAATTTGTCGCGCAAACTCTCGTTTGCCTGAGGCGGGCGTTCATGAAAATAGCCATGGATGACAACTTCGTGCCCGTCCGCTTCCAACCCTCGAAGCCATGTGACGAATTCGCGGTGCTTGGCGAGCGGCCCCTCGTGGTGATAATCCGGCACCACAAGGACCGAACAAACGCGCACGCCGTGCGCGCTCAATTCTGAGATAACCGTGCTTGCGATTTGCTGGGTGGAAGGAGCAACGTCGTGCAGAGACACGACGACGGAATCCGCCGCGGCAGCGGCGGTGGCAACAAGCGGAAGGAATTCCGTTGCCGCAATTGTACTCATATCGCAAATTTTCTGTCTTCGAGCAGCTTTGAACAAGGCAAAAAGGTACCCAAGGAACGACGGCTTCCCAGCCGTCCTGTAGCGCTGTCTTCAGCGGATAATTCGAGCCCACCCCATGCGCTGAGAGCGCACACTACAGCGCTACGCAGCAGTCATGTTTACGATTTCCCGAAACTCTGGTTCGGCCAAAGGCATGACTGAGAGACGCGATTGCCGAATTAACGGCATTCCTTTCAGGCGCGAATTGCTCTTGATCTCCCGAAGTGTAACGGTCCGGGCCAGTGGCTTAACTGCGGCAAGATCGACGGTGGACCAGTCGCCTTCCTTTGCCGTCGGGTCCGGATAAGCAGTCCGCGTAACCCTGGCAATGCCGACTACACCTTTTTCGTCGCCGCTATGATAGAAGAGGACTTCATCGCCGGTTCGCATTTTGCGAAGATTATTTCGCGCAGAGAAATTGCGCACGCCGGTCCAGCTAGTCTCGCGATCGGCAACAAAATCAGACCACGAATACGAAGACGGCTCCTGTTTCACCAGCCAGAAAGATTTCATGGGTAAAGATAATCCGGAACATTCTCCGCGGAAATCGGCGTGTAGTTGTAGCGCGGCGTTGGATCTCATCCACTGAGACAGCGGACGCTACAGTTAGTACGTTCGACTTTTGAGCTGCTTTGTTTCACAATCGGCAAATGCCGCGACTGCCGTTCATCACGTTCGAAGGATCAGAAGGAAGCGGAAAGTCCACACAAGCCGACAAACTCGCGGCACGTCTTCAGCGACACGACGTTCCTTATATCCTGACGCGGGAACCAGGCGGTACGCCGATCGGCGAAAGTATCCGCGACCTTTTGCAATTTGCTCCACATAACTCAACTATGACGCCTCAGACCGAGCTGCTCCTCTTTGAGGCTAGTCGCAGCCAGCTTGTGCGCGAGGTAATCAATCCGGCCCTGGAACGCGGCATCTGCGTTATCGCCGACCGTTTCTTTGATTCCACGACCGTTTACCAAGGCGCCGCGCGAAGATTGGATCGCGGGATGGTTGATCGTTTAAACACGTTCGCTGCAGGCGATTGCATTCCGGACATTACCTTTGCGCTCGACGTTGATGCTGCGACGGCGCAGGCAAGAATGCTGAAACCGCGCAGGCCGGACCGGATGGAGCAGCAGTCGCCTGAGTTTTACGAACAAGTTCGCGAAGGCTATCGTGAACTGGCCGCACGCGAATCCCGCCGGGTTGTGCTGATCGATGGCTCGCGCAACGTGGATGAGATCGAGAACGAGATCTGGCAGGTCCTTCTGTCGCGTTTTCCGACCCTTCGGAAAACCCCGCAATCTCACTAGGTATGGGAAGCAAAGCTCGCAAACGGCGGAGGAAAAGTTCGCACATACAGCCAACGGCCCGACCGATTAGTCCTCACGACGATCGCATGGCTGTTGTAGTCGTTTGCATTGCTTTGGCGGTGATCGTCTTTGTCGCATTCGGTCAGACGATTAAGCATGAGTTCATTAATTACGACGACAACGAATACGTTTACAATAATTCGACGGTGAAAAACGGCCTCACGCCTGCTGGAATTGCCTGGGCCTTCACCCACGTTCACTCGGCCAATTGGCATCCGTTCACTACAATATCGCACATGGTCGATTGCACCTTATACGGCGTACAACCGTGGGGACATCACTTAACCAATGTGTTGCTGCAGATGGCAGCGGCAATCCTTCTATTTTTTGCGCTGCGGCAACTCACCGGATCGCTTTGGGCCAGCGCCGCGGTAGCCGCGCTTTTTGCGGTTCACCCACTGCATGTGCAATCGGTCGCTTGGATATCGGAAAGAAAAGATTTGCTAAGCGGGATATTCTTCGCGCTTACGCTTTGGGCGTACGCCTGTTACGCGCGTGCGAACCGAAAATCGCGCAGCCGTTATTATCTATTGGTTGTGAGTTTTTTAGCTGTGGGGCTGATGTGCAAACCGACTCTTGTGACCCTGCCCTTTGTACTTTTGCTACTTGATTACTGGCCATTGCGTAGGGCGGAAAGACCACAGGCGTGGCGTGCGTTGATGGTGGAAAAAATCCCTCTATTCGTACTGACGGCGCTTTCGTGCGTGGCCACAATCATCGCGCAAAAAGAAGCGCTGATACCAATTCGGCATCTCGCCTTTGCAGAACGAATGGGCAGCGCACTAGTGGCTTACGTGGTGTACTTACGGCAATTGATTTATCCGGCGCATCTCTCCATCGTCTATCCTTACCCCGAAGGCGGCATGCAGTTCATTCAAATCGTTGGAGCTTTTCTTTTTCTCGGAGCTGTCACGGTTTTCATGTTTTTGCGGCGAAAAACACAACCTTACCTGCTGGTCGGATGGTTGTGGTTTCTCGGTATGCTGGTTCCGATGATTGGCATCATTCAGGTGGGGCCGCAGCCGTGGGCTGATCGTTACACTTACCTGTCGTACATTGGCCTTTACATTTTAGCTGTCTGGGGAGTCGTGGAGTTGTCGCGCCGCTTGCCGCGCGGTGGCCAGATGGCAGCAGTTCTTGGATCGCTTCTGGTCATTGTATTGACAGCGCAAAGTTTTTCCGAAACGACTGCCTGGCGTGATAACGAGACGCTGTGGCATCATGCGCTGGCAAACACCTCAAATAACTACATCGCAGAAAACAATCTGGGAAAGGCATTGCTGGACCAGGGGCGGTTGGATGAGGCAATTGGTCACTTGCGAAAAGCTTTGGAAATTTATCCCGCCTACCCGGAAGCAAACAACAATCTCGGCTACGCGCTGGCGAACAAAGGCAATGCGAGCGATGCGATTCCCTTTTACGAAGCTGCGCTAAAGGCCCGGCCCGGTTATGTGCGCGCTCACAACAACTTCGGCGTGACGCTGGCGGTTCTCGGTCGAACCGATGCAGCTCTTACTCATTTTAATGATGCATTGCGAATCGATGAGGACGATCCGGATGTACACTATAATTTGGCAAATCTCCTGCTACAGCTCGGTCGCCGCGATGAAGCTGCCACCCACCTGAAGGCCAGTGTACGCTTGAGGCCGGATGATGCCGAAGCACAAGAACAACTGCGCGAGCTTATGGCTCAGCCATAAACCTGCACGCACAAACTAAATGGCCTTTGCCCGCGCCACAGCGTTTAAGTACTTGCGACGCGCCTATGAACAGAATCGACTGGCGCATGCGTATCTGATCACGGGAGCTCCCGGCAGCGGCAAGGAAACGCTCGCTGCGGAGCTGGCCAATTTGGTTAACGGAACTCCAATCGGAGATATTTTTTCGTCCAAAGCTCGCGAGATTTTTGTTGCCCGTCCCGAATCGAAATCGCGGCGAATTGTCACTGCGCAGATCCGGGCACTGGAGCATGCGCTTCAGATGCGAGCAGCGAACCAGGGGCGCAAAGTAGCGATTATCCCCGACGCTGACAGGCTTCAAACCGAGGCGGCAAACGCGTTTCTCAAGACACTGGAAGAACCGCCAAAGGATTCGCTGTTGCTTCTGCTAAGCGCATTGCCCGAGGCTCTCCCGGAAACAGTTCTTTCGCGGTGCATCGCTATTCCACTGGCGTCAGAGGGCGAGACTCGGAGCAAGAAAGAGGAAGAGAAACTCGTGAAATTGCTGCAACAAACTTCCCGCCATACGACCTGGAGTGTTCAATTCGCCTATCGGCTT
>DATDAJ010000373.1:0-6521 GCA_036525475.1 Candidatus Udaeobacter sp. | reverse complement strand
TTACCTGCCGAAGCCGCTCTGCTGGTCCCGGGCGTTGCGCTGCTTTTGTGGCACTGGCGTCATCCGGCCGCGTTTCTCGTACTTGCCTCCGGATTAGGCGTCTTGTTCGTTGGCGGAACGCTCGTGGCATATCCGAACAGCGTGCCACCTCTGATCAATCATTGGACTCCTGCCTTCCCAGCTTTTTATGTTGCGCTGGCACTGCCTGTAGGCGCATGGATAACGGCGGGGCAATCGGAGGAACCCCGGTTGCGCTGGATCTTGCCGGCAACGGTCGGACTTGCGTTACTTGTGCTTGGCTGGTGCAATCTGAACTTTTATTTCCGTCGTTATTACGCTGACCCTGAGAGCCTCAAAAGCACAGCGTACAAGTCGGCCCAACGGAATTACGAGGTGCAAACGGCTCAGAGCCGCTACTCCGCATCACTTGGCCGCAACTATGAAGTTTTCACAGTAGGCCAGAGCCCGTGGCCGTATGATCCCATAACTATGCAATACCTCGTGAGAGAACAGAAGTGGACGCTGCTGACCAATCCTGCGACTGAACTGCCGTCTATAACTCGGGACAACGAAGGAGTGGCATTCCTCTTTTTCGCAGGAAACGAGCAATATGAACAGACGACACACGAGCTTTTTCCCGGCGGCAAGCACGGCGAAGTAACAAGCCGGCACGGCAAGCACTTGTTCTACACATACGTGCTCCCGCCACCTGAAGAACAGACGACTGGGAAATAACATTTAGCTTTCGCTCGACCTGACAATCGCACGTGATTTATAACTGGGGCTGATGCGATTTGGTTTTCCGCGACGTGTGCGTTTGCTATTGGTGCCCGCTTCGGCAGTTCTGCTTTTTGTTGTGCCCGGCTGCGGGAATTCCAGCATCGTCGGCAAATGGCGGATGTCGGGAGCTGAAGATCAAATAGTTTGGGAATTTTCGAGTAACGGCTCGGTGCTCGTCGGAGAAGTTCGCGGCAGATATAAGTTCGGTGATCAGGAACGAATCAAAATCGAAACACCGTTCGCGACAACAGTTTACCTAATGGAACTTTCGAGCGATCGGCTCGTGCTTCAGGAGCTAGGGGATTCCAAGCTCGAGTTCACAAGGGTTCGAGAAGGGCAGCCGTAACGACAGGACCGGCGAGCCGCGCGTCCCTACCTAGAACTCGGCGCTGCCGGGCGTGCGCGCGAAGGGAATCACGTCGCGAATGTTCGAAATGCCGGTGATGAACATCAGCATGCGCTCGAAGCCCAAACCAAAGCCGGAGTGTGGCACAGTTCCATAACGACGCAGATCAAGGTACCATTTATAATCGGCAGGATCCATGTGGTGACGTCGCATGTTGTCCTCCAGCATTTCCAGTCGTTCTTCACGCTGGCTGCCGCCGACGATCTCGCCGATTCCTGGCACCAGCAAATCTATGGCCGCTACGGTTATGCCATCATCGTTGGAACGCATGTAAAACGGCTTGATTTCCTTTGGGAAATTAAATACCGTGATCGGACATTTGAAATGTTTCTCGGTGTGCCAGCGCTCATGCTCCGATTGCAGGTTTGTGCCATAATCGACCGGGAACTCGAATTTTTCGCCGCTCTTTTTCAAAAGCTCGACTCCCTCAGTGTAGGTGATCCGCTGAAACGGCCTTTCAATGACGAAATCGAGTCGGGCAAGCAACTCCTTGTCCACGAATTTGGCGAACAATTCCAATTCTTCGGCGCACTGCTTTCTCGCGTCGGCGATCAAATACTTCACCAACTCTTCAGCGAGATCCATGTTGCCGGTCAGATCGCAAAACGCCATTTCCGGCTCGATCATCCAGAACTCGCTGGCATGCCGTGACGTGTTTGAATTCTCGGCACGAAATGTCGGGCCGAAGGTGTAAACCTTGGTAAGCGCGCAGGCGAACGCCTCCGCTTCCAGCTGTCCACTGACGGTGAGATAAGTTTGGCGGGCGAAAAAATCCTGCGCATAATCGATCTCGCCGTTTTTCCGCGGCGGATTTTTGATGTCGATGGTTGAAACCCGGAACAACTCGCCTGCGCCTTCGCAATCGCTTCCGGTGATGATGGGTGTGTGAACGTAAACGAAACCGCGATCCTGGAAAAACTGGTGAACGGCAAACGCGAGACGGCTGCGCACACGGAACACACAACCGAAAAGATTCGACCGTGGACGCAGGTGTGCGATCTCCCGCAAAAATTCAGGCGTGTGCCCCTTTTTCTGGAGCGGATAACTTTCGTCGGCGCCACCGACAATCTCGATATCTCGCGCGATGAGTTCCCATTTCTGTCCTTTGCCCTGCGACGGGACCAGCGCGCCCTGCACAACAATCGAAGCACCAGTGTTGAGCCGTTGGATTTCTGCGTAATTGGGCACCGCATCCTTTTTCGCGATGACCTGAAGATTGCGCAGAGATGAGCCATCGTTCAGTTCGATAAACGAAAAGTCTTTCGAATCGCGTCGCGTGCGCACCCATCCCTGCACACGAACCGAGTCGATCTGCACGGTGCTCTGCAATGCATTCTTAATGGGAGTTGGAGAAAGTTGCGTCATTTATATCGAGAGATTGACTCGTTCGTCTCCCGACTCTCTCGCCGCTACCCTCGCGGCGCAACCGTCTATCTCGCTCGTCCCACTCACTCCATTCCTCGACTTCGGGAATGACAAGCGATGTGAGATCAGGAGCGTTCAGCTGAGCGGCAGCCAACTGCCCGGTTGCGCGGGCGCCTTCACGCCATTGAAACTCAGGTAAGTGTATTCCTGCAGGAAACGCTCGTAGTCATCGAGCAGTCGCATCGCGTCGTTAGGCTTGAGGCGATCGGTCTTGATCGCCTCATCTACTTGCGCTTTGAGCAAGCGCATCAGCTCGAGTTTGTCCCACTGCGTCATTGCGAGCACTTCTCCGATTGTGCTGCCCTCGATCACTTCCTCAATGTACCAGCCTGATTCTTCATCTGGGTCGAGGAAAACGTGTACCTCCGTGACCCGGCCAAACAGATTATGCAGGTCGCCCATGATGTCCTGATAAGCGCCCACCATGAACAGGCCGAGGTAATAAATTTCTCCTGGATGAATCCGATGCAGCGGCAGCGTTTCTTTGACATCCTGCAAATCGATAAACTTGCAGACTCTTCCGTCTGAATCGCAGGTGATATCCACGATGGTGCCGTTGCGATCGGGCGGCGTAGTAAGCCGATGGATCGGCATGATTGGGAACAGTTGCCCTAGCGCCCAATGATCGAGCAGGGATTGGAACACGGAGAAATTACAGATGTACTGATCGCCGAGCGTTGTTTCCAGCTGCTTCACTTCGTCCGGCACATAACGCAAGCCGCGATGCATGTTCACGATTTGATGCGCGACCTGCCAGTAAACCGTGTCGATCTTCGCTTTCGATTCGAGATCCAGCAGCCCGAGATCGAACGTTTGCTGCGATTCCTCTTTGATTTGCTTGATGTCGTGCAGACTCTCGAGACGATTTCCGCGTTTCAACCGCTGTTTCACGTCAAGGATATCCGCTACCAGTTTGTGGTCGTTTTCGCTCGTTTCGACCTTGAGCTTTGGGGCTGTCTTTTCGATCGAACTAAACGCTTCGACCACTAGCACAGAATGATGCGCGACAGTGGCGCGCCCACTTTCGCTCACAATCGCCGGATGCGCGACGCCTTCAGAGTCGCAAACGTCTATGATGTTCCAGACCACGTCGTTCGCGTATTCCTGGAGCGAATAATTGGTCGAACTGTCAAAGTCGCTGCGCGATCCATCGTAATCGACACCGAGCCCGCCGCCGACGTCGAGATAACCAAGTTCGTGTCCAAGTTTTGAGAGCTTTGCGTAATATCGCGCGCCTTCGCGCACTGCGCGCTTGATCGTCGAAATGTCCGGCACCTGCGATCCGTCGTGGAAATGGACAAGTTAGAGGCAGTGCGCCACACCGGCCTCCTTTAACATCTGACTCGCAGCGACCAGATTCGTTGTGTCGAGGCCGAACTTCGCGTTCTCGCCGCCGCTCGGCGACCATTTACCGGAGCCTTTGCTGTGTAAGCGAGCACGAATTCCAATCCAAGGCTCGACCCCAACCTCCTTCGACGCACGGATGATTTGCTCAACCTCCTCGAGCTTTTCTGCGACGATGACGACCGGTTTGCCCAGTTTGCGACCGAGTAACGCGAGACGAATGAAAGCAGGATCCTTGTAACCATTGCAGATGATCAAAGTCTCGGCGCCTTTCTGCATCGCCAGCGCCGCGACGAGTTCTGGCTTGCTGCCCGCCTCGAGTCCAAAATTAAATCGTTCGCCTGCATCGACAATCTCTTCGACGACTTCGCGTAGCTGGTTGACTTTGATCGGAAAAACGCCTCGATAGTGATTTTGATATCCGAACTCAGAGATCGCGCTTTGAAATGCGCGATTAATTGATTCGACCCGGTGCCGGAGCAAATCCTGAAACCGAATTAACAATGGAAAACCGAGTTTTCTGGCACGCGCTTCGTTGACGACTTCCAGCAAATCAATCGAACCGCCGTCATTCTTCAACGGCCGCGCTTCGACGTTGCCGGAGCTGTTGACCGTAAAATAGCCCTCGCCCCATCCCTCCACGTTGTATGTGGCGATGGCTGATTCGATATCCCACTCTGATTTCATTGTCGTTGCACAGCGCAATATCAACCGTAATGCGCATATTAATCAGCGTGCAGAACATTCAAGCTCGTACCGCGAAAATCTTCGTCTGACGCGTGTAACGCAGGTGATGAATGAGCCGTCCTGTGCACAGCTTGTTTTTCCTGTTCGCCCACGTACTGTTTCCGCGATGAACAAGACGGTAATCGAGGTGCAGGTGCGGGCAGTTTTACCGACGAGCGGTGGATGCGCGGTTTTCCTCGGCAACAATGAGAAGGTTTTCATCATCTACGTCGATCAAACTGTCGGCAGCGCCATCACAATGTTCATGCGTCAAATCACTAAAGAGCGTCCCCTCACTCATGATTTGATGGCGCATTTGCTCGCGGCGCTCGGCGCAAAAGTCGAGCGCGTGATCATTAACGATCTGAAGAACGCCACTTACTACGCGCGCGTCATCATTCAGGTCGAAAACGAGTTGCAGCAAAAAAAAATCATCGAGTTGGATGGACGACCGAGCGATTGCATCGCCATGGCTACGCAGCAGAAGGCGCCCATTTACGTTAGCCAGGATGTGTGGGACGAAGTAGACGATATGAGCGATGTCCTGCGCAAGATGGAGGAAGAGGGACTCAAGACTGATCCTGAAGGGGAAGAGTAGCGCGGCGCGCGGTCTCTTCATTCTGTTCGATCTTAACCGAGCAGATCGCCATAGCGACTGTCTGCCAGTTGCAGGCAACGCTCTAGAATTTCCGATGCAGTGTTGAGCTTCAAGGTCTGCTCGACCAGTTCGCTGCATTCAGGAATGGTCAGGCTTTGCACGGCACGCTTGACTCGCGGCACCAGCGTCGCTGATGCGCTGAGTTCATCCACTCCTAAGCCTAACAAGAGCGGCACCAGCGCGACATCACCTGCCATCTCACCGCAAACGCCCACCCAGATCTCGTTCGCGTGCGCCGCGTCGGCAACCATCTTGAGCAAACGAAGTATCGCCGGATGCGTCGGCTCGTACAGATACGCTACCTTTTCATTCACCCGGTCTACTGCAAGCGCATACTGAATGAGGTCATTCGTTCCGATACTTAAAAAATCTACCTCGCGTGCAAGCGCGCTTGCACAGATGGCAGCGCTTGGGATCTCGACCATCGCGCCAACTTCGACTCTTTCAGCCATCTCGACTTTTGAGTTGCGCAACTGTTGTTTACATTCCTCGAGCACGGCCATGGCGCGGCGCAATTCCTCCAACCCAGAGATCATGGGAAACATGACTTTTACATTGCCCGCGGTGCTGGCGCGGAGAATGGCTCGCAGCTGCGTTTTAAACATGTCCTGATTCTCAAGACAAAATCGGATCGCGCGCCAGCCAAGGAAAGGATTTAACTCATCGCCGATGTCCGCTGCACCAGTAGCCAGTTTATCGCCGCCCAAATCAAAAGTTCGAATGATTAGTGGATTGGGACGTACGCGCTCGGCAACCTTTCGGTAGGTTTCGTATTGCTCGTCCTCGCTTGGCAGGGTTTCGCGGTTCAAATAAAGAAACTCGGTGCGATAAAGTCCGATTCCCTCCGCTCCGTTGGCTACAACTGCATCGACGTCTTCTGGAAGTTCGATATTTGCCGAAAGAACAATGTGACGTCCATCTCGCGTGATGGAGGTCGTCTTGCGCAGTTGCTTTAGTTGCGCCGTGACTTTAGCCCTTCGTGATTCAATTTGCTTGTAGTGCTCCAGCGTTTCCGGCGTCGGATTGACGATCACCCAGCCATCGCTCCCATCGACCAGAACGTGCTGACCGGTTTCGATCTTTGCAGTGATATCGTGGAGACCTAGTACCGCCGGAATATTGAGAGATCGCGACAGAATCGCGGCGTGCGAAGTGCGGCTGCCGACGTCGGTGGCAATCCCG
>DATDAJ010000372.1:0-10750 GCA_036525475.1 Candidatus Udaeobacter sp. | reverse complement strand
CCAATGCGACGCTGGCTGTTTCTCTTGCGACGGCACGCGCCGCGGCAACCGCGGAAAACTTACCGCTCTTTCGATACCTCGGCGGACCCGACGCGCGAGTGCTCCCAGTGCCGATGATGAACATTATGAACGGCGGCGCGCATTCCGATGCGCCGATCGATTTTCAGGAATTCATGGTCATGCCCCGCGGCGCACCGAGTTTCTCGGAAGCATTGCGTTACGGCACAGAAGTCTACCACGCGCTCAAATCTGTTTTGAAAGCGCGGCATCTTTCCACGGCCATTGGCGACGAAGGCGGATTTGCGCCGCAGCTTGATTCCGCTGAAGACGCATTGGAGTCGATTTCCGCGGCCGTTGAGAAGGCGGGTTACAAGCTGGGAGAACAGATCTTTATCGCGCTCGATCCAGCTGCCTCCGAATTCTACGACAGCGAGAAAAACCTCTACGTTTTCAAGAAATCGGGTGGCGCAGAAAAGACCGCTGAAGAATTGGTCGATTATTACGTCGAGCTTTGCGCGCGATTTCCGATCGTTTCCATCGAGGATGGTTGCGCCGAGAACGATTGGGACGGCTGGAAAAAATTAACCAAAAAACTCGGCTCGAAGATTCAACTGGTCGGTGACGATCTTTTCGTTACGAACGTGAAATTTCTTCAGAAAGGAATTGCCGAGCACGTGGCGAATTCCATTCTTATCAAGGTAAATCAGATCGGCACGCTGACGGAGACGCTGGCAACGATCGACGTGGCAAAGAAAAATAATTACACGACGGTGATCAGCCATCGGTCGGGTGAAACTGAGGACACGACCATTGCCGATATCGCGGTGGGGACAAACGCCGGTCAAATTAAGACCGGTGCGCCATGCCGTAGCGATCGCGTGGCCAAGTACAATCAGTTGTTGCGGATCGAAGAAGAACTTGGTGACAAAGCCGTGTACGGCGCTACACTCCGCTGAAGTGGAGCACGGTTACGCTGATTTCCGCGCGCGTCGCGAAGCCACCGTCTGGCAGCGACTTAACCGCATTCTGCTCGTCCTGCTGATCATCGCCATCTGGCTTGTCATCGTGAGCCTGTTCGTGCCGCCGTATAAAAAACTGATGCAGAGCCGCACGGAGATCGACAACCTCCAACAACAGGTTAGCGAGCAACACAATTTGCTGGCGCGCCAGACCCGCGAGGTCACCCTGCTCAAGACAGACGTGAGCTATCTGGAAACGATCGCTCGCGATCGCCTTGATTTGATGAAGGAAGGCGAAACAATTTTTCGCCTCGAACCCGCGCGCGCAAAGGCGAAGCCCGTCGCTCCCGTGCGCAAGTAGGGTAGCGCAGGCGGCCCGCGTGCTGGCGAGCGCGTCCACGCGATCGCGAACTTTGTTTTGCCACTTATCTCATTTTTATAGGATTGAGAGAAAAGATTGTTTTCGGCGCGACGCCGAAACCAGCAAGCGAGACGCGTGCGCTACCCTTTGCCATTCGTGGTGAGTTGAATTATTTTTCTTCATGCCAACGGAAATCTCCATTCCTGATGCTGAGGATCTGAAGTCGCGCGTGCGCGAGTTGCGGAGGTTTCTTTGACGTCGAGCAGCTTCAAAAAAATCTAGCAGCAATTGAAGCGCGAATGGCTGCGCCCGATTTCTGGTCGAATCGGGAGCGCGCCCAGGCTGATGTCGAAGAAGTTTCGCGGTTGCGTTCTTTGATCAATCCGTTCCAACAATTGGAACGCGAAATCGAAGATTTCAGCGCGCTGCAAGAACTCGCCGCGGAAGAAAGCGATCCGGCGCATCGCGCGCAGGCCGAAAAAGAAGTAGCGACCGAACACGACCGTCTCGCTCACACGCTCGACGAGTTCGAGTTGCGCCAGTTTTTGTCCGGAGAAAACGATCGCGCCAACGCGTTTGTGACGATTCATTCCGGCGCCGGTGGCACAGAATCGTGCGACTGGGCCGATATGCTGCTTCGGATGTACCAGCGCTGGATTGAGCGCAGCGGTTTCAAATCGCAAACAGTCGACATTCAGCAGGGCGAAGAGGTGGGAATCAAATCGGTGACTTTGCTCGTAACAGGCGAGCACGGCTACGGCTACCTCCAAACCGAGCGCGGCGTGCACAGGCTTGTGCGCATCTCGCCGTTCGATGCGAACAAACGGCGGCACACATCATTCGCGAGTGTCGACGTTGTGCCCGAAATCGCCGACACTGCGCCGATTGAAATTAATCCGGCCGATCTCGAGATCGGCACGTTTCGCAGCGGCGGCAAAGGCGGACAAAACGTTAACAAGGTCGAAACTGCGGTGCGGATTTTGCACAAACCGAGTGGAATCGTCGTCGCCTGCCAGGCCGAGCGGAGCCAGGGACGGAACCGCGAGCTGGCGATGAAAATGTTGAAAGCAAAACTTTATCAGCTCGAAGAAGACAAGAAACGCGCCGAGATAGAGCGGCAATACGGCGAGAAAGGCGAGATCGCGTGGGGAAATCAAATTCGCTCGTACGTGTTTCAGCCATATCAAATGGTGAAAGACCACCGCACCGGCGCCGAGACGAGCAACGTGCAAGCCGTGATGGATGGGGACATCGACATGTTTATACAGGCGAAATTGCGCGGCGAAAAAAACACCAAGGCCGAGGATAAAGAATTGTAGAGGGCTTGCCGCGGCCAGCGCCCGGCGTTTGCCACATACGCCGCTACACGGTCACCAGCTTCAACCGAAAACGTATATCGAACTTGCCGCCGTTATACGCGCGGCAACAGGCCAGACAGGCGACTATGCGTTTAATCTTGCGTCCGCGAGGGAAATCGCGCCGGCAATTCGGGCAACGGTAGATGAAACGCGGCGCATAACGCTTCGCCGGAAACGGCAACGTATGACAGCGCTTCTCGTTCGCGATTCCCAAATCGCGACAAGCCTGCTGCCACTCGGGTCCGTGCGGTGAAATCCGTCGCCGACTTTTTTTTCGAAATTGCGCGAGGATATGAGCAAGCTCGTGACGCAGCGTGCGATCGATTTCCGAGGGATGCTCAACCAGCCGCGGGTTTAGCGAAATCAGTTTCTGGCGATAATCAGCGCGGCCTGCGGCGGTTTTGAGACGAGAATTCCATTCGACGCGAAGTTCTGTTGCGATTCGCTTCGCGCCTAACGAACACAAAAGTTGGCGCGCTTTTGTTTCTAGATCGCTGGCTTTGTAGTCGCTTCGCTGGGCGAAGCGCGACGCGTCCCACAGAGACGCGGGTACAGGCTGAAACGCGAATTCCAGCTGCCTAAGCGAGGGCATATTCGCGGGCGTCTTTGGTTCGCTTCGCGATTCGCTCGAGTGCATCGGCAGCGTTGGCGATTTCGTCCGCGGTCGTCCGTCTGCCAAGCGAAAAACGAATGGCTGATCTGGCGCTTTCCATTGGCAATCCCATGGCGAGCAAAACATGCGACGCCCTCACCGAGCCAACCATGCAAGCCGAACCGCTCGACGCGCAAACGCCTTCCAAATCCAGCGCCATGAGCATCGTTTCCGAATCAACTCCGATAAAACTTGTGTTGAGCGTGTTGGCTAGCCGATGAGTTTGGTCGCCATTTTGCCGCGCGTCCGGGAAAAGCGTTGCGATGCGTGTCCAGAAATCATCACGCAATTGCGCTTGCCGTTGCCTCTCCGCATCGGAGTCGCGCAACACCCACTCGGCAGCTGCAGCCATTCCCGCGACGCCAGCGACGTTTTCTGTTCCGGGGCGCCGCTGATTTTCGTGCGCGCCGCCGAACATGAGTGGCTGAATCGGCAAACCGCTGCGCAAGAATAGAAATCCCGTTCCCTTCGGGCCGTAAAATTTATGCGCGGCAAAACTGCCGGCATCGACCAACGAAACATCGATATCCAGTTTGCCGAACGCCTGGACTATGTCGCTGTGAAGTAACACGCCACGCTCGCGGCATATCCTCGAAATTTCGCGCATCGGCTGGACAACGCCGGTTTCGTTATTCGCAGCCATGATCGAGACGAGTTTGGTATCAGGCCGAATTGAATTGGCGAGCTGATCGAGATCGACCATTCCGCTTTCGCTGACATTGAGCCAGGTCACTTCAAAGTCTTCGCGATTCTCAAGGTGTTCCACTGCGTTCAGCACAGCGTGATGTTCGGCTTTGTTCGAGATGATGTGGCCGCCGCGTGAAGATCCAGACCGTGCCAGGCCCAGCACCCCGAGGTTGCATGACTCCGTTGCGCCGCTGGTAAAAATGATTTCGCCGGGTTTCGCGTTCAGGAGCGCGGCGATCTTGTCGCGACCATCATCGATGGCGGCACGCGCTTCGCGGCCAGCAGCGTGGACACTGGATGGATTGCCGAAAAAGCGGTTGAGATATGGCAGCATCGCCTCGCGCGCTGCATCGCATAACGGTGTGGTGGCGTTGTAATCGAGATAAATCATCAGGTCTTCCTCTTACTCGTGCTCATGCTCTTGCTCTTGCTCGTGATCGTGATCGTTTGCCCGTTGTAGCCGCGCCTCTATGAGACGCGCTGGATGCGTTGTGCAAACATGCAACACTCACGCTTCGCACAGCGAAGTGGCTACAGAATTGGCCGTTTTCACTTCTGAAATTCATCGCGTGCGGTTGCGGCCTCGTGTTTTTCGTTTCGGTACGACACGAACTTCTTTTTCTTCGTAGTAGACGAGCGAACGCGGTGGCACGCTTTTCGTCAGGAAAACGTTGGCGCCGATGGTGGAATTCGCGCCAATCACGGTGTCGCCGCCCATGATCGTGGTCCCGGCATAAATGCAGACGCCGTCTTCGATAGTCGGGTGACGTTTTTTCCCACGCAACGCCTGTCCCGCTCCGAGCGAGCGCGCGATGAATGACACACCCTGGTAAAGTTTCACGTGCGACCCGATTTGAGTCGTCTCGCCAACAACTACGCCGGTGCCGTGGTCGATGAAGAAGTGCGAGCCGATCTGTGCGCCGGGATGAATATCGATGCCTGTGCGGCTGTGCGCCCACTCGGTCATGATACGCGGAATCAACGGCACCTTTCCGTACAGCAGATGCGCCATTCGATAAATGGCGATCGCCTCCAGCGCCGGATAAGCGAGGATGATTTCCTCATAAGTCGTCGCGGCCGGGTCCCCTTCGTAAGCGGCATCGATGTCCGTCCAAAGCATGCGACGCACCGAAGGCAACTGCTTGAAAAAGTCTGCCAATACTGCTTCGGCTTTTGTTTCCGTTGCTTCATCGGGGGGAATCCTGCCGAGGCTTCTACAAATTTCAGTTTTGAGTCGCGCGTGCAAATGTCTGACGCGAATGCGCGTGGTGTCGGCGAGATCTTCGGAGCTCACGAGCGCTTCACTGCGAAAACCGGGAAACATCAGGCTCATCAGCTCGGTGCAAGCCGCTTCGATGGATAGACGCGAGGGGAGGGAAGCGGCGGCGGCGAGATAATTTATTCCCCCTGTCTCGCCGTAAGTCTGAAGCAGTTCCTCAATTGCGTCTCGCGTCGTGGTGGCCATCAAACGAACTATGCGCCCGCTGAGCGTGAAAAAAAGTGAAAGTATGGCGTGTGGGGAAAGCCGTTGAAACGGCTTGAGAATTGCGGCTCCTTGAACACCGGGCTAAAGCCCGGTGTTAATGAGAAGACCTGCGCCTTCATCGGCGCTGCACATCCTCTCATTAACACCGGCTTTCAAGCCGGTGTGTCGAGCGAGGGATCGACATCAGCCGTTTTAACGGCTTACCATCCGTCGCATGTCTGTGCACTCCTATTCTCGCTGCTGGATTCACTTGATCTGGGGAACACTGAGTCGCGAGCGAGTCCTAAACAAAAAGGCTGCGGCAGGACTATCGCGATATCTTGTCGAATACGTCACCGAGCACGACGTGTACATGAAAATCAATTTCGTGAACCCTGATCATGTACACGCGCTGATCGATCTTCCGACTCGGTTTTCGATCGAGAAGGTGGTGCAACTCTTAAAGGGAAGTTCTTCTCACTGGGTGAATTCAAGCGAGCTGGTTACGGGAAAATTCGCCTGGGGCAGAGGTTATGGAGCGTTCTCCGTGTCGCATTCCAATCTGGACTTGGTAGCGCGATACATCGCCGATCAGGAAGAACATCATCGCCAACGCACGTTTGCTGACGAACTGCGAGAATTTACTGATCGTCACGGGTTGTGTTGGCGCGACGACGAAAGCCGTTGAAACGGCTAACGACGAGCAGTGGTGCATTAGCACCGGCCTAAAGGCCGGTGTTAATGAGATGTGAGCAATGCTGTTGCTCGTCTCGATTTCGGTGACGAGAAATTGCCTCGATTGACGCCGAATCGCAGCCACTACGCCTCGCGGGCCTGCAGCCACTGCAGGGCGAAGCGAGCAACTTCGCGCGAGTTCTTCAAGTCGAGTTTGTCTTTGATGTGCGCCCGGTGCGTTTCCACGGTCTTTGGGCTGAGGTTCAATAGCTTGGCGATCTGACGCACTTCGTTGCCTTTACCGATCAGCTCGAGGATTTCGAGTTCGCGATCGCTCAGTCTCTCGACGGCGTCCACTTCGCCTTCGGCCTGGCGATGGGCGAATTTGGTGATGACCTGCGCGGCCATGGCGGGGCTGAGATAGGGGCGGCCGTTGAACACTTCGTGGACTGCCTGAACCACATTTGCCATTGCTTCGTGTTTCATCACGTAGCCGTCGGCTCCGGCCCGCATCGCGCGTAACGCATAGAGCGATTCATCATGCATCGAGAGCACCAGAATGGGCAGCTTCGGATACTCGGCGCGAATGTTCTTGATCAACTCGATGCCGTTAGCGCCGGGCAAACTGAGATCCACAATTACCAGATCGGGATGCAGCTTGCGGATCACCTCCATGCCTTCAGAGGCGGTCCCGGCTTCACCGCAAACGGCGAAGGAGTCATCGGAATGAATCAATTCCTGGAGTCCCTTCCGAAAGAGCGGGTGATCATCAACGATCACGATCCGTTTTGCTTCCGGCGCTTCGCATTTTGGGTTCTTATTTGTGGATCGCACGACACTCATCGGCTTCGGGGCTGGCTCTGTTGCGACATAAGCGAGGACGAGAATCAAGAGTCTTGATCCCTTCTAGGCATTCGCCGCTCCCTACCGCGCCAGATGTCACAAAGTTAGATCGCGGGGACTAACGGGTTTGAATTTTTTCGCATCGCTCCAGCCATCTGATCGGCGTTTGGAGCTTTACGCGATCCCGGCGCATGAATCGGCAAATAGCAGGACACACGCGTGCCTCCTGTTTGTGGAGAATCCATTTCCAAGCGGCCGCCCGCCAACTGGGCCCGGTATTTCATGATGTGATAGCCGAGACCTTGCCGTGGCTTAGGGTCTTTGGGAAACCCGATTCCGTCATCGATCACGCGCAAAGCCATTTCCTTCCGGACCCGCTCCAGTCTGACCACGATTTGCCGCGCTTGAGCGTGTTTATTCGCGTTAATGACTGCTTCCCGCGCAATTCGGTACAGATGTGCCGCGGCCGCGTCATCGTTGATTTGAAACGACGGTTTCATTTCCAGCCGGCAGGGCGTTCTCCAAATTTCCCGATCAACAAGATCTTGCAAAGCGACAACAAGCGCGGCTGCGTCCACATCCACCCTGTGCAGTGCCCTGGATAGGTTACGTGTGTCAACGGCTGCCTTGTTAACCAGTTCCGCGACTCTTTCGATGTCATCTGCGTCGACAACGCGATGGTGTTTTAACCGCAACGCTATTGAGCGCGTCATGAACGCCACCGCGGTCAAATGCTGGCAAAGACCGTCGTGCAGTTCCTGTCCCAGCCGTTGTTGCTCGCGATCGCTTACAGCGAGGATTTCTCCTTCGAGCCCTTTGCGCCGGCTCATTTCCGCTTCCAACTTTTTGTTTGCTCTATTCAACTCAAGCGTCCGCGCACGAACACGCATTTCCAATAATTGCTTTGATCGTCGCAACGCAGCCTCGGCTTTCTTGCGCGCCGTGACATCGACAACCACGGCGACGGTAGACTGCGTTTTGCCGTCAGCCCCGCGCACGGCGCCGGCGCTCACATCAGCCCATAGAATTCTGCCGTCCCTCCTGATGAACCGCTTTTCGAGCTCGAACGGCTTGCCATTCCTGATCAATTTCTGAAACAAACGCCTGTTAATGTCCAAATCGTCCGGATGCGTCACGTCGGCAAAGGTTTTGCCGATTAGCTCCGATTCTGTGTAACCGAGCATATCACACAGCTTTTGGTTCCCGAAAACGACGCGCCCGTCTACATCACAGCGCGCCACGCCTGCTGTGGCTTGCTCGACGGTTGCGCGCATGCGTGCCTCGGATTCTCGCACCTCCTCATCGGCGCGTTTCGACTCGATCAGGTCAGCGGCCTGTCTCGCCAGCACGTCCAACAAACGCAGCTCGCGTTTGGAAGGCTCGTGCACCTTTCGCCAGTGGTTGGATATCATGCCGACCAGCTCGCCCGCCCGGGAGAACAATGGCGTCGATTGCACTGAACGTATTCCCGATCTTCGATACGAAACCAGGTCCTCTTTTTTTACGAAATGGCACTGTTCAAGATCGGGCACAATCACTCGTTCGCCCCTCCGAAACGCTTCGGCGCAGGTAGTGCCGCCATTGCGAGAAATGCGCCGCCAGCCGCTTGCCGATCCCGCGGCGAATCCCTTTTGCGCCAGCAACAGTAGTTCGCCTGTTTCCGGAACAGCCATTTGCATACTACCGCAGTCCGAGCGCAACAGCGCCATAGTGGCCTCGACGATCTGCGTATAGACCGCTTCGATCTGCTGCTGCTTGATCATCTGGCTGCTAATTTTTTGCAGTTGTTTCTGATCCTGCAGCTCGCGTGCAAGTTCCCTCTCTCTCTGTCGTAACGCATTCGCGTCTTTTTGATGCTCGATGGCCTGCGCCACTTGCCGCGCCATAGTTATTGCCAAGTCAAGCTCGGAAGGCGTGAAGACATGCGACACGCGATAATAAATCATGAACTTGCCAATTAAATTGCCTTCGATGACCAGCGGAATGAACGCGACTGCGCGAATGTCTTCGCGGCGCATGGTACGCTTTAGCGATTTTGAAATATCAGCCAGTCGCATGTCCGGAATGCACACCGGCTTGGGATTTTTGGTGCTCGGTTTCCAGGGCGAATGGCCTGCTACCACTTTGCGGTACGTCGTGGATAGCCCTTGCCACGCCACAAAACGCATCGCCTGCTTGTTATCGAAAAGCAGAATGGATGCGCGGTCGGTGTGCAAAGCTGATGTGATTCCCTCCAATGCCGCAGCGTAGACATCACGCAGGGACCTTGCGGTCTGCGAGCGTTGCGCCAGCTGATATAAGGCCGCCTGCTGCTGCGCCGCTTCGGCGATCTTTTCCTGCGCTTTTTTGTGCTCGGTGATATCGTTGTTTGTTTCCAACACAGAGGCACGATTTCCTTGCGCATCGCGGTCCAACGCCCAGCGCGAGAACACGGTAATCCGCCTGCCGTCGCGTCGCGTGTGAACGACTTCCCCTTGCCAATGACTATCCCGGAGCAGCTTTTGATAAATTCTGGACAGCGGCTCGGGATGTTCTGTTTTCAACAGATCGTGGCTCACATTGCCGAGCGCTTCCGGCAGGGTGTAGCCGTAGATTTTCGTCGCCCCTTTGTTCCAGTAAGTAATTCGATCGTCTATATCGCGAACGATGATCGCATCGTTGCTCAAATCCAGCAGTCGCGCTTGCTCGGCCAGTTGTTGTTCGTGATGCTTGCGCTGAGATAAATCGATGATGGCGGTCTGGTAGAGCAAAGCGCCATTTCGCGTGGTCGAAGTGATCGGCGTACTTAGAAGTTGAACCGGGAGCCGCTGGCCTTTTCTCCGCTTCAGCTCTAGTTCTGTCGCAACTTGTTCCTGCGTCGTGCGGCAATAGAGCAGGTGATGCAGGAATGAATCCAAGTCCGCTACATAAAATGCGAAGGGACGTCCGATTAACAAATCCCTTGGCACGCCCAGCAACTCAGTTGCGGCCAGATTGGCTTCCTCAATTCGGCCGGCGCGATCGAAGCTGACATAAGCGATCGGCGCGAAATCATAAAGATCGACAAATCGCTGGGTGGCGGCTTCCAGTTCAGTCTTTGGATTCCGCGTTGCGGGCGTACGCATGGAACGAATCGGCGCGCCGTTTTTATTGATCCGCGGTGCGCGCAGGAACGCGGTGCTCTTGCTTTGGCTGGCGTGGTTGAATTCGCGCGACGGCATAATACGGCCGTTCCCGGTGGCGACCCTTTGGCGAGCACGCGTTACGCGTTGCTTATTATTTGCGCGATGAGCCATCTTTTCGGTTTGTTTTGTCTGCGTAAGCTTCCTTTTCTCCGTTGATATCCACCAGCGTGATAACGGCGCCGTCGATTTTGTTATCCGTTGTGCGATATGGCCGCACCCGCAGCGAGTACTGCCGCCCTTGCTTATCGGTCACTCTCCGCTCGCGCGTGCCCAGCGTTTCGATCACCTCGTGCAAGATCTTGTCCATGTCGGGAACATCAATGTTAGGCCGCAGCTCGCTCAACGGCCGGCCGATGTCAGTCGGTAAAATATTAAAGGCCCCCCGGGCGGCTGGCGTAGCGCGCCGCACTGTTAACGCGTTGTCCACCATCACGATTGGCATTTGCGTGCTGGCGAGAAGATTGTTTAGCTCGTTCGTCAACTGCATCATCTCCAGGTTGCGGTTGCTCAGTTCTTCGTTCAACGTGGTCAGCTCTTCATTGGTTGATTGCAATTCTTCCTTGGCCGTCTCGAGTTCTTCGTTTGT
>DATDAJ010000371.1:0-2201 GCA_036525475.1 Candidatus Udaeobacter sp. | reverse complement strand
GGAGTCGGGCGTTATAAGAGTAACGCGGCCCGGCGGCGGCAGAAGCGCTACCGGAGTCGGGTAAACAATTTGGAAGACGTAAAAGCACAGGGCATGGGCCATCAGCGAGAGCAGCAGGAAAGCCGCGAGCATCGTCCTTCGCCCTCGAGGGGAATCCCAGCTGAATAGAAGTGGTTCGGCTGCAATGTCAGACGCGACGCTCTTCATCGTGGCGGAGTCGCGGCGAGCGCAACCGACGTGATGCCGCGTTCGAGCGCAACGTTCGTCACTTCAGCGACTGTTTCATACGAAGCAGAACGATCAGCCTTGATAATGATAGACTGGTCCTTGCGCTTGGCTGCATCGAGCAATGGGCCAAGCTGCTCCATGGTGACCCGCTGGTCCTGAAAATAAATCGCCGGAACTGCCCCGCCCGTAATACTGATGATTTGTTGATTGCTCTGCGGACCGAGCGAAAAACGCGAGAACGGCATCGAGATTGAGATGCCTTGTTGCAGGATAAAATTCGAACTCAGCAAGAGAAAAAATGCGAGGAGGAAAGCGAGATCGATCAACCCGATCAGCAAAAGCCACTCGAAGTTACAGTTTGTTGTTCGACTGAGTTTCACAGTTAAATGCCTTGACGTTTTCCAGCTTCAACGACCCAACCAAATAAGGCCGTTGGCCGTCAAAGGTCCTGCCGTGCTTCACCTTCGCGCACCGTCTCATCAGGTTGTTGGAAACTGATGATGCCGCTAATTGGGCGGCTTTCGGTCAACATGTGGACAATCTCAATGCCTGCGCGTTCCATGTCATGCATCACGGTATTTACGCGAGATGAAAGATAACTGTAGGCGACAAATGTCGGGGTTGCTACGACGAGCCCAGCCGCAGTCGTCAGCAAGCTCTTGTAAACACCACCGGAAAGCTCCGTCACGGTCGCATAACCACCGCTCGAAGCGATCGTTCCGAAAGCGTCGATCATCCCCGCGACGGTGCCAAGCAGCCCAAGCAACGGCGTCAGGAAAGCAATGGTAGCAAGCACGGGAAGAAATCGCTCCAACTTTGGGACTTCGAGTTGCGCGGCTTCCTGCACGATGTCGCGTAATTCCCTTCGAGGCGCATCGTGCCGGATAATCGCAGCATGAATCACTCGCGCCACCGGGCCTGGCGTACCGGCGGACTCGTGCAAAGCCTCAGCGAAATTGCGACGGCGAATCAGGTTCGACAGTCCTTTCAAGAACTCGCCTACATGGATGGTCGCGCGATGAAAATAAAAAAGGCGCTCCCCAAAGACAGCAATCGAGATAATGCTGCAGGCCAGAATTGGCCACATTAATAATCCGCCTTTTTGGATGTAATCAATCACGCCGAGTTTTGTACCTCTCTTTGCGCGCTGTGGCAAGGGACTTTCCGTGTTTGGCTTGTCACACTGTGCCTACGATTTTGCAGCGGTATAAATTGTGACGATCCCTCCGGTTAACCGTTCAAAGCTTGGAGAAACGTAACCGGTTTCCCGCATCAATTCGCACATTGCGTTACCACTCGGAAACTCCTCGATTGAATCGCCGAGATAGTCATAGGCGCTTTTCTTTTGTGTTAGAAACGAGCCAAGCAATGGCAGACAGCGATGCAAATAAAAGCGATACGCGGCGCGCAGGATCGCCGTTGTCGGCAATGAGAACTCTAACACGAGCAAATGACCCGTGGCGTTAAGCACGCGCCACATTTCAGTGAGTGCGGCTGAGCAGTTTTCCAGGTTGCGCAGGCCGAAGGCGATAGTGACACAGTCGAATGACGCATCGTCAAACGGGAGTTTCATCGCATCAGCAAGCACAACCCGCCGCACACCTTTGCGCCGCGCAAGCTCCAGCATTTCCGGCAGGAAATCGACACCGGTCAGTTCCGCATGGGGCAATTTCTTTTGTATTGCCAGCGCTAGATCTCCCGTGCCGGTTGCAAGATCAGCGATCGTATGGGGGTGCCAGCCCTCGACGATCCCAGCCGCGTGCGCACGCCAGTAGAAATCGATGCCGCAGCTAAGCAAGTGGTTTGCGAGATCGTAGCGCGTCGCAATCGCCCCGAACATTTCGCGGACGTACGCAGGTTTAGTACTCATGTCGGAAGTCTCATTGAAACGTCATGGACATTGTTAAGGCGCGCCGTCCTGTGAGTCATGGCATAGCTAACAAGCTAACGTTGAGAAACAAGGCCGGGAACTC
>DATDAJ010000370.1:0-2712 GCA_036525475.1 Candidatus Udaeobacter sp. | reverse complement strand
TTCCCTTCCTTTTTGCCAACATAAATCCTGCGGCCGGGAAACTGATCGATCACCTGATCACTGCCAAAAAGCGCCATGGGATTGCGCGTGGCGAGATCAAAAATGGTACTGCGCAATCTCTCCTGCGCGGCCGGCGCAACTTGCACATTGAGCCAGAGACAAATCGCCGTGCAACCAAGCGCGATGCCAGCAAGCGGAACAGACACACGCGTGACGCTCACGCCGTTAGCGCGCAACGCGATCAATTCGTTGTCCGCGGAGAGCCGTCCGTACACTAGCAGGATCGCGGTCAACAATCCCCAGGGGATGGTGAAGATAAGCGAGAACGGCAGCACGTAAGCGATGAACGTGATCAGGTATTCCATCGGTACATCGTGATTCACCAGCAGCGGCAGCAGCTTCCTGAAAATATTTCCGACCACGAGCACCAGGCTCAGAATCGCGATCGCAAATGCGACGTTCACCAACAGCTCGCGGCTAACAAACCGATCGATCAACTTCATCTTGCGTCGCAAACGTTAGCATAAATCTCACATGAGGCTGCGCCGCGCCATACTTCAGGGCGGCGCAGATAGGCCTCTTGTCATTCTGAGCAAAGCGAAGAATCTCAGATTTGCCTTTGGATGGAGCACTGCAAATGACCAGAGATGATTGAAAGCCTGGCCTCATGCGTCGGTGTTCCAACGAACGACGGCTTGGGCAGCCGTTGATTTTTACCTGAGGGCTGGAAAGCCGTCACTCCTTGAACGCGCTCAGCGTAACGCTACCGTCATAGGCCGTGAGCAACAGCATGTACGACGTCGCGATCATAGGAGGCGGACCGGCCGGCAGCACGGCCGCGGCGCTGCTCGCGCGCGCCGGACGTCGCGTGGTTCTCTTCGAGCGCGAAAAGTTTCCGCGGTTTCACATCGGCGAGTCCCTGTTGCCGTTCAGCATGAAGGCATTTACCCGGCTCGGGCTGCAGGAAAAGTTTTTGAGCGCCGGGTTCATAAAAAAATACGGCGGCGAAATCATGGGCGCGTGCTCCGACACTGGAACCAAGTTTTACTTCAAGGACGGCTATCGTTCGCAAACCGATCACGCTTATCAGGTGACACGCGGTGATTTCGACAAGGTGCTGCTGGATCATGCGGCCGAGTCCGGCGCGGAAGTGCACGAGGAGACCCCGGTTGAAGCAGTCGAGTTCTCAAACCACGGCGTCGATCTGTCGGTGCGATCCAACGGCTCGGGTAATTCGATCCAGGCGCGTTACCTTGTCGATGCCAGCGGACGGACCTCGGTGCTCGGAAGGCAATTCAAGATCAAGAAGACCTACGATCATCTTCAAAAGCTGTCGATCTTCGCGCATTACGATGGTGTGTGGCGTCCGGAAGGAATTGACGGCACTCTGACAGTTTTGATTCGTGCCATTGATCGCTGGTTCTGGCTGATTCCACTTACCGATCAGCGAACGAGCGTCGGAGTGGTTCTCGACAGTGACACTTTTCGGAAATCCAAGCTCAGCGCTGACGATTTTCTCGAGCAAGCGTTGGCGGAACAGCCAACCATTGCGAAACGGATGACAAACTCACAGCGCGTCTCGAAGGTGTATGTCGAAGCGGATTTCTCCTATCGAAGCGCGCATTTGTATGGCGATCGCTGGTTGCTTACAGGCGACGCCGCCGGATTCATCGACCCTATTTTTAGCAGCGGCGTTTTTCTTGCGGTGTTCAGCGGTGAAAAATGCGCCGATGCTCTGAACGAAGTTCTCGATCACCCGCGCAAGGCAAGACGATTGTTTGCGCGATACGAACGATCGGTGAACCGTGCGATGGACGTTTATCTTCGGTTCGTCAACGCTTGGTACACGAAGGAATTCATCGAAGTTTTCCTCGCACCGCGCAATGTGCTCGGTCTCGCCCCGGCGGTAAACGCAGTGCTTGGCGGAAATGTGGGCAACAGTTTTCCGATTCGCTGGCGAATGTGGGTGTTTTATTTCCTGGTTTGGCTGCAACGCCACCACCCGATCGCACCAAAACTCACGCTCGCGCCGAAGAAAGACGAAACGCCTGCGTCCGTGGAACCCGTACGTATGGGGCCATGAGGGGACAGGTAGCGGCGATTCACCGAATCGCCTTCATGTTTCTACGTTTCCGTTGGGCGATTCAGGGCAATCGCCCCTACCTCATTTCCATCGTCGCGATCACTTGTTTTTGCCTAACAAGTTGCGCATCCGTCTCACACCATCAATTCTCCGAGCCGGCTGCGGGATGGCAGACCAAAACTGGCCAACTCATGTATCGGGCAGCCAAGGCGACGCTGATCGGCGAGGCAATAGTTCGCTTGTCGAAGACGGGCGATTTTGAACTGACGGTGTCGAAAGGACCAGGGATCACATTGTTGTCCCTCCGACAAGATGCGGAGTTTGCGAAATTCAGCGCAAGCTTCACGGGTCAGCGTTGGTCTGGTCTCATAGCGAACGCGCCGCCACAACTACGCGGGTGGCTCGCGTTACGCGATCAATTCATTCGCACGCCGAATCAAAAGACTCTGCGATACGTCAGCGGCAGCGACACTTTTCTGTTCCGCTTCTGAGCCCGGTTTTCAGCTGAGGACAGCGGACGCTACAGAACTCGGACAGCGTCTCACAGAGATGCCCGAAGTCATAACCCAACCGATAATTGTAGAGCGTTCGCCGCGGCGAACGCCTAAGAAATAGCATCTCGCAGTTGC
>DATDAJ010000369.1:0-3024 GCA_036525475.1 Candidatus Udaeobacter sp. | reverse complement strand
GTGCCTATGGCGTTCTAACTTACGCGCATGCCATGCCATCGAAGGAAGCGCTCAATCTGCTGTCGGTTATCAAGCTTGGAATGGACCTCGGCGCATTCCCGGAACATCACCGCCTCCAAATCGACGAATTGTTCATCGAAACGCAGCCGGCGCATCTGCAAAAGAACTCGCAACAAAAGTTAAATGCTGAAGAGCGCGACTATCTGCGGGCCCAGATAATCCGTGACCGTTTGAAAGTTTTCCCCAAACCTGATATTAGTAAGATGGTAAAAGACTCAGGCAATGGCTTGACGGACGGACCATCAACTAATGAATAATTTCACACCGCGCGCTCAACAGGTTTTGGCGCTTGCCCGCAAGGAAGCCGACCGCTTTAACCACAACTACGTGGGCACCGAGCATTTGCTTCTTGGACTGATTAAGCTCGGCCAGGGCGTGGCAGTAAACGTCCTGCAAAAGATGGGGCTCGATCTCGAGACGGTGCGGATGGAAGTGGAGAAACAAGTCGGGTCCGGACCTGAGACAAAGATGGTTGGCAATGTTCCGTACACGCCTCGCGTCAAAAAAGTGCTGGCCCTTGCTGGCAAAGAGGCCAAGGCGCTCAATCATTCTTATGTCGGCACGGAACACATTTTACTCGGGCTGTTGCGCGAAGGCGAGGGGGTCGCTGCCAGAGTCTTAAAGACTCTGGAACTCGACATCGAACGTACGCGCAACGAAATCCTGAAAGAGCTCGATCCGAATTTCACGCCGTCCGAATCAGAACAGGAAGGCGAGCCAGCAAAGAAAGACGTCAAGACTCCAGCGCTCCGTGCATTTGGCCGCGATCTAACCGAGTTAGCGCGTAAAGGCGAACTCGATCCGGTGATTGGCCGGCGCAACGAAATCGAGCGCGTCATTCAAGTCCTTTGCCGGCGCACGAAAAATAATCCGGTGTTGATCGGCGAAGCGGGCGTAGGCAAAACAGCAATCGCGGAAGGACTGGCACAGGAAATTTCAAACGGCAACGTGCCGGAATTATTAAGGGACAAGCGTGTGATCACGCTTGATCTGGCGTTAATGGTCGCAGGAACAAAATATCGCGGTCAGTTCGAAGAACGAATCAAAGCGGTAATGGACGAAATCCGTCGCTCCAAGAACGTGATCCTTTTTATCGATGAGCTACACACGATCGTCGGCGCAGGTTCAGCCGAAGGCGCGATGGACGCGTCCAACATCATCAAACCGGCCTTGAGCCGTGGCGAATTGCAATGCGTTGGCGCGACGACGATGAACGAATATCGCAAATACATCGAGAAAGATGCTGCGCTGGAACGCCGATTTCAGACGATAAAGGTCGATGCGCCGACTGTTGATGAAGCCATTCAAATTTTGAAGGGTCTGCGCCCGAAGTACGAGGCTCATCACAAAGCCAAACTCACCGACGAAGCACTCGAGACTGCAGTTAGATTTTCCGATCGTTACATCACCGGCCGCTTTCTTCCCGATAAAGCCATCGATGTCATGGACGAGGCAGGTGCGCGCGCTCGCATCAACTCAATGACGCGGCCGCCGGACGTGAAGGATATCGAGAAGGAAATCGAAGCCATCCGTATAGAAAAAGAAGGAGCGATCAAGGCCCAGGATTTTGAAAAAGCCGCTTCGCTTCGCGACAAGGAGAAGCAAACCAAGGAAAAACTCGATGCCATTTTGACCAAGTGGCGCGAAGAACGCGAAGAGAAGGAGGTCGTCGTGACAGGCGACGACATGATGCACATCATCTCGAAAGTCACGGGCGTCCCGCTCCAGCGGATGGAAGAACAGGAAACCCAGAAACTGCTCAGGATGGAGGCGGAACTCAAAGAGCGCGTCATCGGCCAGGAGGAAGCCGTCATAGCGATCAGCAAGGCGTTACGGCGCTCCCGCGCGGATTTGAAAGATCCCAAGCGCCCGATCGGTTCGTTTGTGTTCCTTGGCCCGACCGGCGTTGGCAAAACCTACCTAGCGCGCACGCTCGCAGAGTTCATGTTTGGCGATGCTGACGCGTTGATCCAAATCGACATGTCGGAGTACATGGAGAAATTCACGGCCTCCCGTTTGATCGGATCGCCGCCGGGCTATGTCGGTTACGAGGAAGGCGGACAACTTTCCGAGGCCGTGCGGCGCCGGCCGTATTCGGTCGTGCTTTTCGATGAGATTGAAAAAGCGCACCCCGATGTGATGCATCTTCTTTTGCAGATTTTGGAAGACGGAAAGATCACCGATTCGTTAGGCCGAAAGATCGATTTCCGTAACACCATTATCATCATGACGTCGAACGTCGGCGCAGAATTGCTGAAGAAGCAAACGGTGATGGGATTCGGCGCACCGAGCGAGGGACACGATTACGATTCGATGCGCGACAAGATTCTCGATGAAACGAAACGCGTCTTTAAACCCGAATTCCTCAACCGGCTGGACGAGATCATTGTGTTTCATTCGCTCGGCAAGCCGGAGTTGTTGCGCATCGTTGACTTGGAAGTGGACAAAGTGCTCAGGCGCATCAAAGCCAAGGAAGTGCACATCGACCTGCAGCAAAGCGCGAAGGAATTTCTCATCGACAAAGGGTACGATCCGCAATATGGCGCCAGGCCAATGCGTCGCGCTGTCGAACGTTTCCTTGAAGATCCGCTCGCGGAAGAATTGCTCCGCGGCAACGTCAAACCCGGCGACCGCGTCGATGTCGTTGCCGCCGACGGCAAGCTGTCTTTCCAAGTTCCGGAATCACAGGCACAAAGCAGCGCACCGGCAGCGCCTGCGCCGAGCTAACGCACGGCGCGAACGCGCTGGAATTGACAGTTCCAAGTCAATGTGACACGCTGTGTCACATGAAGACGATAACTATTCGCGAACTTCACCACAATACTGGCGAATGGCTTCGGAAGGCCGCCAAAATCGGCGAAATTCATGTTACCGAGCGAGGTAAAACAATCGCACGAATCCTGCCACAAGCCCCCACGCCCGAAGTGCCTTATTTCGCCCGCCGGAAGCTAAGCCCACAGTTTC
>DATDAJ010000368.1:0-3953 GCA_036525475.1 Candidatus Udaeobacter sp. | reverse complement strand
TAAAGTGTGTGCAGGTTTTCGATTGCGATATCGAGAAATCGCAACCGCTCGACATCGATGTCGAGAATTGTGGCATCGGCCCCGAGGCCTTTGGCCATGCGCAAGGCGTTCACGCCCGAAGTTCCGCCGCCTAGGACGACTACGCGCCCGGGCAAAACTCCCGGAACGCCGCCCAGCAAAACTCCGCTGCCACCGTTGTACTTGGCGAGAAAATTGGCGCCCATTACCACCGACATGCGACCGGCAATTTCGCTCATCGGTTCCAGCAGCGGCAAACGATGGTCCACCTGGATGGTCTCGTACGCCACGCCAGTCACACCTGATTTCAGCAAAGCCTCAGTGAGAGATTTGCTCGCAGCAAGGTGCAGATAGGTGAAAAGAATTTGGCCCCTGCGCAATAACGGGAACTCTGCTTTGAGAGGTTCCTTGACTTTCACAATCATGTCAGCGCGCGCAAAAACTTCTTTTGCCTGCTCCACAATTTCCGCGCCCGCTTTGACGTAGTCCTCGTCGGGGTAGCCGGAACCGAGCCCGGCATTCGTTTCCACCAAAACGGAGTGACCATGCTTGGTAAGTTGAGTCGTCGCAGATGGCAGCAACGCAACGCGCTGCTCTTGTTCCTTAATCTCCTTTGGTACACCGATGATCATGGTGCGAAGTGAGACTGATTAGTGAGAAATCACATCCGGAATCAAGCTAAATCACTTCGGAGGTCTCACTTCTTAATTAGTTGAGCGAAGGATCATCTGGAGCAGCGGCGAGCATTTTATACCACGGTCCCAGCGCTCGCATAATGTCAAACCACAGCTTTGGCAGCCGATCAAGTTTTAGGAGCGATGGATTGGCATTCTGCACAACCCACGCCTTCTGCTTCACCTCGCTTTCGAGTTGCCCGGCACCCCACCCTGCGTAGCCGACAAAAGCGCACACCGTAAGCAAATTTTTATGGCCCTGTGCATCGCCTCCCTCCTCCAACGCAATGTTATGATTGAGTTTCAGACCTGCGCCCTTCTGCCATTCAAACGCCGCAAACATCAGTTGGTTTTTTCCGACCGGACCGCCCAAAAACACCGGTATATCGGCGAGCCCCGCCGGCGGCGCACCCGACACCAGTTCAGCCACTGGCCGGTCAAGCGGGCGATTGATTATCACGCCCAACGCCCCTTCATTAGGCTCATGCTCGGAAACAAAAAGCACGGTGCGCCGAAAGTTCGGGTCGACCATATTCGGATGAGCCACCAGCAACGAACCGGCAAAATTGCGCGAAACCCCTTCATCGCCCAAATCACGCATGCGAAATTAGAGACCGCGACGCGCGCTTGCGCAACCCCTTGATCGCGCTGGCGTTCGACATCCGGTTCACTCTCCCGTGGCCTGATTTACTGTGGGAATGCAACGACAAAACTGCGCGAAAAATTTTCTAAAATTTTATTTAGAATTTTGTTGCCAGCGGACGAAACCTCGCTTACAGCCTTGAAAGTTTTCTACGATTGTTCTGGGGGGAACAGCCGCCCTTCACGCCTATCGGGCGTGGGGGGCGGTAATTTTTTGGGGCAGAAACATCCACCCGTTTCTTCTTGCTCGTGATCTGCTCTTGCTCGATTGCGTTCTGAACTCAAAGCCTTAACGCCGAACGTCCAATGTCGAAATCCGGAATCCCGCATCGCGTCGCGTGGCCAATCGCGTTGACGCTTTTGGCACTGATAATTGCAACGACGATTGTCGTAATCTTCTTGCGTTTGGAGAGTTGGCCGGCGCGCACAGCGCTGCAAAGCACGGCTGAGCTGGAGCGGCTCGGCAAAAATCTGCGCGCAGCGTTCGTCGACATCGCGCATTTGGAGCCGCGGATCACGATCAATGACCGCGTTTACATGGAACAGACGACGCCGGTAAGCGAGCTCGTCGTCCTGTCACGCCGCATCGAAGTCGAACACGAATTGGTCCATACGTGGGCCGGCAGCTCCAAGCGGGTGAAGCTGCATGGCACGTTCATTGCCAAAGCCGGGTTCGATCTGAGAAAAGGCCTCTCGATCGATATTCGTCCGGATAGAATCATGGTGCAGCTGTCGCCTGCACAGATCTTGGGCATTGAGCAGCAACAGGTAGACGTGCTCGCATTCGAAAACGGGTTGTGGAACCGGATTTCCGGGCAGGATGTTCAAAGCGAATTGTCAGTCTTGCCTGAGTTGGCTTGGAAGAAAGCAGCAGAAAGCGAGCTGTCCGCTGAAGCCGAGAAAACTTTGCAGGAGCAACTCGAACAACGGATTCACACGCCGCACCCGCTGCGTTTGGTCTTCAAAGACGAGAAGAAAAGTGAATAGTGGTAAGTCAACTGCGATCAGTATCTAAGTGACACACGCAGGTGTGATCACCGATTATCGCTTTTTCTTTCAGTGATCACCTCTTTGTCTCACAGCGATGCGGTTTAAGAATCGAATCTTCTTCATTATTCTGGTGATCGTCATCGTGGCGCTCGCCGCTGTCCTGCTTGCGCCAATTGCGGTCTCCAACGGGGTTCGCCTCTGGGTCTGGTGGTTCGCCCGCCAGGAGGGTTTCGCGGCTACCCTCGACGGAGTCGACGCACCCTTTCTGCGTCCCATTGCCATTCGTCAGCTTCACTTGAAAAGCGTCCGTGACGATGCGGCCCGCGTTGATGTCACTGTGCTAGACGCGCGAATTCTTTTGAATCTAAAGCATGTCTTTCTGCACCTGGGCGGCCGCGACATCCGAAACATCTCCGTTCGAGAACTCCACGCCGAGCTGCACCGCACCAATCCAAATGCGCAAGCACTAAGCGAACGCGGCTGGGCAACGCTTCATCGCTTGCTCCCGGAAAACTTAAGTATCGCCAAGCTAGAAACGCGGGTGGAGACCGGGCCGAGTTTGATTTTGCTGCGGAACGCTTCGCTGTCTGCAAGCGAGACGGAACCCGGCCGGTTCACCGCTGCTGAGCTCATGATCACGTCCCCATGGGTGCGCCAAACCTTTTCGCAGTTGCGCGGCGCAACTCATTGGGAAGGCAATCGCTTGACGCTCGCCGGCCTGACCTTGACTCACGGGCTCGACTTGCAGTCCGCGACGGTGGACCTCGCCCGGCTGGGCAACCGGCGAATCGGGTTGCAGTTCGACGTCGATGCGTTCGGCGGCAAACTTCGGGCGAATATTTCGCACGAATGGCACTCGCCACATTCTAACTGGAAGATTGCGGGTGGCGCCGCCGACCTTTCGCTGGCGCAGATTTCAGATGCGCTTGGTTTCGCCGACCGTATCGATGGCTTGCTCCATGCCAGCAACTTCACGTTTCGCGGCAACCTTACCGAGCCGGACCGCGCAACCGCGTCGCTGTGGGGTGAACTAACCGGGCTCACCTGGCGCGATCGCACAGCGGAAGCGCTCATGCTGGGCGCCGCGCTTTACAACCGGAAGATTGAGCTCCAGCAAGTTTACATCAGGCAAAAAAGCAATCAGTTCACCTTAAACGGCGAAGCTGCATTCCCCGCGACTTCGGCCGAGTGGCTCAGGCCGGATTTTCGCGGAAACATTTCCGCGTCGATTAATCAACTCGGTGAATTCCTTGCTCTTTTCGGTGCAAACCCAGCTGATTTCGCAGGCAAAATCAGCATCCAAGGGTCGATGGATACCCATGCCCGCAACTTCGGCGGCAGCCTGGCGATCGAAGGCGCCTCGTTAACGTTTTTCAAACACGACATCGACAGCTTCAGAGCAAACGTAACTTTGAAACCGAGCGAACTGGAGATCGAACGCTTCGATTTAACCCGGAAGAAGGATTCTCTGTCGGGTGAAGGCAAGATCGATCTTTCGCCGGAGCATAAGTATTCAGGGACAGTCGATGCCTGGACGAACGATCTGCGCGATTACGTTTCGACCTTGCGCGGGTCACCACGACAAAAAGGCGGCGCGATTCCGGTAGAATTTCAAGCAACCATCGATTC
>DATDAJ010000367.1:0-2833 GCA_036525475.1 Candidatus Udaeobacter sp. | reverse complement strand
TCACCAGTCATCCGGCCCTGCAAGATGAAATAAGCGGAACCGAAAATGGCATGAACCTCGTGTTTCTTCACACGACGCTGGCCGACGGCGATCATTTTCAACAAATCCTCGCGTGGACGCTGAAATCGCGATGGAAAAAATAGAATCAACGGCTGCGCGAAATCACCGTGAGTTTCCGGAGTGTCAAGTAACGAGATTACACGATCAGTCCGCGCGAGCGCACGACATCTGATTCACGTTCCTGCCCCAAATCACGTTTGGCTCGCCAGTACGTCAATTGCCTTCCACTCTCCTGGGCTAAGCTTTATTTTTCGCGCCGCCATATTTTCCTCCAGGTGCGCGAGCGACGACGTGCCTGGAATCGGCAGCATAACTGGGGATCGATGCAGCAGCCATGCAAGCCCTAGTTGATAAATGGTTATGCCGTGATCTTTCGCGATTTTTTCCAAAGCGGCGCTGCTCATTCCCTTGGTTCCTCCAACTGGTGCCCATGGCATGAAGCCTATGCGTTCTTGCTCGCAATACGTTAGCGTGTTCTCCCATTTTCGATCCGTGATGTTGTAGCGGTTCTGCACGGTCACGATCGGTACAATCTTGCGCGCGCGCGCGACCTGTTCGGGTGAGACCTCGGACAATCCGATATGGCGAATTTTGCCGGCGCTCTGCATTTCCTTCAGCGCGCCTACCGAATCTTCCATCGGCACCTTGGGATCGACGCGATGCAGTTGATAAAGGTCGATGCGCTCAAGCCTCAGCCGCTTCAGACTTTTGTCGACGCATTGTTTGAGATATTCGGGGCGACCGTCTGGTACCCACTGATTAGGACCGGGTCGGGTATTACCGCCTTTCGTCGCGATGACGAGTCCTTTCGGATAAGGATAAAGCGCTTCTGCGATAAGCAATTCATCAGTTTCGGGTCCATAAGCATCCGCCGTGTCGATCAAGTTCGCGCCGAGCTCGACTGCGCGACGCAGTACTTTGAGCGCATTCTCGCGATCCGGCGGCCAACCCCAGATCCCCTCGCCCGTCAGCCGCATCGCGCCAAATCCAAGTCGGTTGACTGGCAGATCGCCACCAATGCTGAAACTGGAATCATCGCTTGCGGATGCAGCCGCAAAGAGGGTGGCCGCTCTGCCCGCCAAAAGCGACGCCCCGCCTGCGAGCGTTGCACGAAGAAACATTCGCCGGCTCACGCCCTCGTGACCCACTCGCTCGCTGTTTGGTTTGAAAACTTCGTCATTCATAGCACGAAACGTAAGTTCACATGGAATCTTTCACCAACCAAGTTTGAGATCACCTCCACGGGAACATTCGGCCAGCGGTCGAATGCAGCACGCCAGCGGCGTGCGCTCCCCAGAATTGATGCGTTTGCATCCGTGCCCGCCACGCCGTAGTCGCTGGACGAAAGCGGGTAATCCACGGTAAGGTGTTCGTTATGTTAACCAGCCAGAAGATAATTGACGCGATCAACGAGCAAATCGGATATGAATTCAGCGCTTCGCTTCAATATTATGCGATTGGTGCGCATTTCGCCACGGAGGCATTGCCGCAACTCTCGCAGCATTTTTTCCGACAGGCAGAGGAAGAAAAGGGCCACGCGCTGCGGTTTATCAAATACGTCGTCGACGCCGGTGGGCGCGTGGCGATTCCGGCCATTGATGCGCCGAAATCAAAATTTAAGACACCGCTAGATGCGGTGAAACTTTCGCTCGACCAGGAAATTCATGTCACCCAGCAAATCAACGGGCTGGTCGAGCTCGCACGAAAGCAAAACGACTACATCACGATTAATTTCCTGCAGTGGTTCCTGACGGAACAACTCGAGGAAGTTTCGTCGATGGATAATCTGTTAAAGATCATCGAGCGCGCCGGAAATGATCTATTGCAAGCCGATGAGTACCTCGCGCGCGTCGGGCTGAGAACGATGCCTGAACCGCCGAAACAATAGTAACCTGACGTTGCAGCCATTTTGTAGGGCGGCCGCTCCGGCTGCCAACGTTGTTAATCGGCAAGCGGCGCGCTTGCCCAAATCATCCTGGTAATCCGGTCTAGAATTATTTGGTGAGCTTTAAGGATCACTTTTCCGCGCAGGCCGCGGCTTACGCGAAATTTCGGCCTGGCTACCCACGGGGATTATTCGATTATCTGGGAAGCACCGCGCCGAGTCGTCAGGTCGCTTGGGATTGCGGCACGGGGAATGGACAAGCAGCAGTTGGATTGGCATCAGTGTTCGATCGCGTCATTGCGACCGATGCGAGTGAGAAGCAGATCGCGAACGCGCAGTCACACAAGAGAGTCGAGTATCGAGTGGCGCCCGCTGAGAACAGCGGTATCGGAACAGAGACGATTGATCTGATCATGGTCGCGCAAGCATTGCACTGGTTCGATTTGGACCGCTTTTACGCGGAAGCGTGCCGAGTATTAAAATCCGACGGCGTCCTCGCTGCGTCAGCTTACAACTTGTTGCACGTCGAACCGGCCATCGATGAGGTGGTGAATCGATACTACTACGAAGTGGTCGGGCCCTTCTGGCCGCTGGAACGCAAGCTTGTTGAACAATTCGCCGATCTACCTTTTCCGTTTCACAAGGTCGATGCGCCGAAGTTCGAAATGACAGCGCAATGGAATCTCGATCATCTGCTCGGCTATCTTCAAACGTGGTCGTCGACTCAACGGTTCATCGCTGCGAGAGGCAGCGATCCGTTGGAGCAAATAATCGATCAGCTTCGCGCCGCATGGGGTGACTCCCAGCAAACACGAAACGTTACCTGGCCACTGGTCCTGCGGATTGGGATCAAGGCTAGCGACGGATCGCCGAAGGAATGATGTGTTG
>DATDAJ010000366.1:0-7421 GCA_036525475.1 Candidatus Udaeobacter sp. | reverse complement strand
CGGATCTTGCCGGGGGTTGAAGCATCGCCCAGATGCCGACATTTTCTCCCGTGATCGAACTCGTGCCGGAATTGCAGGTCGCGCGTCTGGCTGTTGCGGAACTTTTTGGACGCAGCGCGCCGCTGCACGTCGATCTTGGATGCGGCGACGGGTGTTTTCTCTGCGAAATAGCGCAACAGTTCCCGAACAGAAATTTCCTCGGCATCGACCGGTTAACAAAGCGCGTCGAGAAAGTTCGCCGGAAGGCCGAGAAGATTGAAAACGTGCGGGTGCTGCGCGCGGACACTTTGTTCGCCGTGCGCTACCTGCTGCCCGCAGGTTCGGTTGAAACTTTTTATCTTTTGTTTCCCGACCCGTGGCCGAAGCGGCGCCATCAGTTCCGACGGATTTTCACGCGCGACTTTTTGGACGCAATCGCCGCTGCGCTTGAGAAACACGGTGTGCTGCGCGTCGCGACCGATCACCTCGATTACTTTCATCAAATCGAACGGCTAAGCCTCACTCACGTGCGATTTCAAGTTGTCCCGCGATCGCCGGACGACGCCATTCTTCCGGTAACGAAGTTCGAGAAAAAATTTCGCAAGCAAGGCGCGTCGATTCATCGGCTGACGCTTCGAAAGACTTCGCCGGTCAGATAGGCTCGCGCGCTCCATTCGTTGCCTGAGAAGTTCAGTTCCACGGCGCCGCTTTCGTCCTGGCGAAACAGTTTAATGCCGCGGAGGCGAAGTTGCTCTGCCCACTGTTCACTGATCCGTTCGTGCTCCGGAAATTCCTTCGAGGTCGCGATGATTAAGCGTGGTCGAACCGCGTCGAGAAACGGAGCCGAACCGGAGAAGCCAGAGTGATGTTGACCTTTCACTAGGATGTCACTCTGCAGATCCGAACCATTACTCAACAACGCGCGCTCGGTTTCTGTGCCGTTGTCTGACATGAACAAAACAGATGTGCCCGGCGTGACGGATAACCGGATAACCAACGCTTGATCGTCCGCCGTCGCTCCTGCAAAGCCGAGGGAGGGAAACAAAACGTGGGCCATGACTTCGCGGGACAAATCAAAATTGTCTCCGGCGGCCAGTTCAACAGGTTTGCGCCCGCGTCGTTCCAGTTCTGACACCATTCGAGACAGCCGTCGATGAATGAGCGAGCGATCGGGCGCAGGGTTATCGATCACACGGACTCCTGGGAAATCGCTCAACAATTGCGTCACGCCACCGATGTGCTGAGAATCGCCATGCGTGAGCACCAATCCGGTGAGCCGATTCACGCCAGCCCAGTGCAAATACTTGCGCACGATCCGCTCGTAACTGCGTTCGCTCCCGCAATCGACTAACCAGTCGTGTCCATTCACCCGGACATGAACGGCCGCGCCAGCGCCCAAGTCCAGCACGGTTACCTTTGCAGATATCCGGCCGCCCCAGTCAGGTTCGCCGACATAAAAGTGCCCGCCGGGAATTTGCGCGAACAGATGAACGATCCCGATGACCAGCGTGCCCAATGTCCAGTTGGCGTTATTGAAGACAATAGCGACCCACGGGAGGAGGGGCGTAGTCATTAGCGACAAAAGCGCAACGGCGAGGACAAAGAATGCGATCGGGACAACGACGAGGTTTGCCAGCAAAGAAATCGGTGTGACCAGGTGGAAGTACCAAAGAATCAACGGCAATGAACCAATCCACGCCGCAAGCGACACAGATGCGCCACCGCAAAGCCATTCATAGCTGGAATGCATCCATCGGCGTGGACCGCGCACCAGGCTTTGCGGCAGAAAAGGATCCGGAGCCGCACGCTGCTGGAAAAGTCTGAACAACGGATCGGCGAACAGCACAATTGCGCCAACCACCGCGAAGGAAAGCTGGAACCCGGTGGAAAACAGTTCGTTCGTGTTCCAGCAGAGAATGAAAAACGCCGCTGCCGCCAGGCTGTTTGGCAAAAATACTCGTCGTTCGAAGAAGTAACTGCCGACGAGGATTGAAGCCATCACGGCCGCCCGTAAAGCCGGAATGTGCAACCCTGTTACCGCCGCATAGAAAAAGAGCGAGGGAATGATGAATGCCGCTGCGCGCTTGCGCGGCAGGCGTGCGATCGCAGCCAGTACCCACAAAAGCGCCGCCACAATTCCCACATGCAAGCCGGCGACGGCGAAAAGATGAATCGTGCCGGTTTGCTGAAACGGCTCCTCGATGTCCTCCGGGGTTTCGTGCCGGATGCCAAGCACGATCCCACTGATGAAACTTTTTACCTCAGGCGCATCGGCCAGGCCGCGGCACAGCGCATTTTGCATCCATGTGCGCGACGCTTGTGCAGCGCGCAGGATCGGATTGCCGCCGCCGTGGCGGATAAGCGTGCCGTCTTCTGCATAACGGGCGAAGAGCATTCGACGGACATCATGCCGTGCCAGGTAAACGCGCATATCGAATTCGCCAGGGTTTCGCGGCGGCGCGATTGGCTCGGCGGTTCCAAAAAGCTTCAGTTCATCGCCGAACTCCGGCGCGCCTTTCCAACGGACCTGCCAGACTGCACGCGTAGATTCGGTTTTGCTTTCGAGTTCAATTAATCTCAGTTTGAGCAGGAAGGTTGCGAATCCGCTGGGCGAAATCTTCGGCTCAGTGATCACGCATCCGACTGCTGTGACGACGCGCGGCCGCTCGCCAAGTTTGTCCGCGAGCTGCTGGCCTGCCGTGTTCGTTGTCGCGAACGTGTGCAGCAGGAAAAAACCAGCCACGACAATCAAATAGGTCGCAGCTAATTTCGGCCAGCAGAGCGCAATCAGGATGCAGATTCCGAGAGCTATCGCCACTGAAATCAGCGCTGTAGGCGCCAGCGGAACAATCTCGGCCACGATAATTCCCGTCGCAGCCATCAACGCCAGACCAACAAATGGCTGACGCGGCGCGCTGAGCAGCTTCATCTACTCGAAGTTTTCGCTTATCGCGCGTTCGCAGCGCAAGCTGCAATATGTTCGCGCGACGCAGGACGATGCACTTAGACGAAGTATGATTGCTTGCGTCACGAGCGCGCCGTAATTTCTAACGTGCAGGACTTATTCGAGGAAGCGCAGGAGATTGAAACTGAAAACACCGCCGCGCCGCTTGCCACACGGATGCGGCCCCGCTCGCTCGAGGAATTTGTCGGCCAGGAACACATTCTTGGGCCTGGCAAACTTTTGCGTCGCGCGATTGAAGCTGATCGCCTGCCCTCGGTGATTTTTTATGGACCGCCCGGCAGCGGAAAGACCACGCTGGCGCGCGTCATTGCCGAGATGACGCACGCGAAATTCGTTCGGATCAGCGGCGTGGAAAGCAATGTCGCCGAAATGCGCCGTGTGCTTGCCGCGGCCACGAATCGTCTCCGGACGTCTGGACAAAAGACGATCCTGTTTGTCGATGAGATCCATCATTTCAACAAGGCGCAACAGGATATCCTTTTGCCTGACGTGGAAGCTGGAAATCTACGCCTCATCGGTGCGACAACGTACAATCCGTTCTTTTACGTCAACAGCGCGCTCGTATCGCGCTCACAGGTCTTTCGACTCGAACCGCTCAGCGTTGAACAATTGGAGCAATTGATCGATCGCGCGCTAACCGACAAAGAGCGCGGCCTTGGAAATTACAACGTGAAGATGGACAGGGACGCGCGCCGGCATCTGGCGAAGTTGAGCGACGGCGACGCGCGCAAATGTTTAAATGCGCTCGAGATTGGCGTCCTGACCACGCCTCCGAAAGTAGCGCGACCGTCCTCGGTTGCGTCCGGGAGAAGGGCAAGCGAGGACGCTTGCCCTACAATTCGTTTCACGCTCGCCGTTGCCGAGGAAAGCATCCAGCAGAAGGCTGTCATTTACGATCGTGCCGGCGACGCCCACTACGACACCATCAGCGCGTTCATCAAAAGCATGCGCGGTTCGGACGAAAAAGGCGCGATGTACTGGCTGGCAAAAATGCTGCATGCCGGGGAAGATTTTCGTTTCATCGCGCGGCGTATTGTGATTTTCGCAAGTGAAGACGTTGGTCTTGCTGACCCCGAAGCGTTGCAGCTTGCCATTGCGACGCAACAAGCGGTGGAATTTGTCGGGATGCCGGAGGCGCGTATTCCTCTTGCGCACGCGACCGCTTATATGTGCCACGCACCCAAAAGCCGCGAAGCGTACGATTCATTGAATGCCGCTACCGAACAGATCGAGGCGGAGCAAACCAAAGCCGTGCCCGAGGATCTTAAGAACAAGCATTTCCCGATAAATCCGGAGAGCTAAGGAACATTCTTTAGCGTCGAAACTTCTCGTTTGCCGCCGTCGTGCACTCATGAAGGAAGACGAAGTTATTGTCGCGACTTGACGCCGCAATCGAATTTCACTTCGGTATTCTCACCACATGGCCTCTTCCTCACTCTGGCAGCGATTTCAACGGTATTTCCTGGAATATCGTGAACTCGGTTTCTCTTTGGACATCAGCCGGATGAAATTTCCGGACGATCTGTTTGAGAAATTGCGGCCGCAAATTGAGCATGCGTTTGCAGCGATGCGGGAATTGGAGGCGGGAGCAATTGCTAACCCAACAGAGAACCGAATGGTTGGTCATTACTGGCTGAGGAATCCCGCCCTTGCGCCGACACCGCAAATCCGGTCGGAAATCGAAGACACGATCCGGCGCATCAAAGCATTCGCTAAAGATGTTCAGGCCGGAAAAATCACCGCGGAAAACGGAACGCGCTTCAAACACGTGCTGCACATTGGGATCGGTGGCTCAGCGCTAGGGCCGCAGTTCGTGTCAGCCGCACTCGACGCGCCAGACGATCCAATGGACATTTTTTTCTTCGATAACACCGACCCTGAAGGTTTTGATCGCGTGTTTGACCGGATAGGAGAGGGGCTTCCGAAAACGCTCGTCATCGTTGTGTCAAAGTCCGGCGGGACGAAAGAGACACATAACGGAATGCTCGAGGCGGAAGCGAAGTTCGCTGCGAAAGGACTTCAGTTTGCCAAGCACGCTGTCGCTGTGACCGGCGTTGGAAGCGAGTTGGACAAACATGCCGAAGCGAATGGCTGGCTCGCGCGTTTCCCTATGCCTGATTGGATTGGCGGACGCACGTCGGTGATGAGTGCCGTCGGGCTATTACCCATGGCGCTGCAAGGCTTTGATATCGATGCTTTCCTCGCCGGCGCCGCGGCCATGGACGAACGCACCCGCCTATCCGACGCCGCGCAAAATGCTGCCATGCTTCTCGCACTCATGTGGTATTACGCGGGCAATGGAAAAGGCGAGAAGGACATGGTCGTTCTCCCATACAAAGATCGGCTGGCACTGTTCACCAAATATCTACAGCAACTCGTGATGGAATCGTTAGGCAAAGAAAAGAACGTTGCGAGCGAAACTGTGCATCAGGGCATTGCCGTGTACGGGAATAAAGGCTCAACCGACCAGCATTCATACGTGCAACAACTGCGCGACGGGGTCATGAATTTTTTTGTGACTTTTGTGGAAGTGCGCAACGATCGTCGCGGGGCGCGGTTTGAAGTCGATGATGGCATTACCAGCGGCGATTATCTCGAGGGATTTCTGCGCGGGACCCGCAGCGCGTTGTACGAGAAGGGACGGGAATCAATTACCATGAGCATTCCCGAGGTGAACGCCTTTTACGTCGGAGCACTGATCGCGCTTTATGAACGAGCAGTCGGCTTTTACGGCTCGCTGACTAATATCAATGCGTACGATCAACCCGGCGTCGAAGCGGGCAAGAAAGCAGCGAGCAAACTATTGCAGCTCCAGAAGCAAGTGCGCGAGGAACTTTCAGGTGAAGAGAAAACTGCAGAAGAAATCGCGCGCTCAATCGATGCCGACCCGGAGGACGTTTTTCACTTGTTACGGCATCTGGCGAGCAACGATGCGCGGATCAAGGTCGCGGCGGGCGATGAAGCTGCGGATGATCGGTTTTCGCTGGGACAATCCGAGTAAATATAATTATGGCAGGCGATTCTTCAGAAGCTCCGACGCACTCATTGACGGTGCCGTGGAGCGACACGGTTCGTTTTGTCAGACAACTCAGTCACGATTTGCGTAATGATTTGAACGCGATCGAGCTGCAGTCGGCTTACATCGGTGAACTGACGCAGGATCAGGAGCTGACAAGTGAGATCAAGCGTTTGCGTGAAGTCGTCTCAGGGATGAATTCGACGCTCCAACTGCTTTCGAAAGCAGTCGGAGAAGTTGCACTGAATTTGGTTACTTATCCGGCAGGTGAATTTATGGCCGATATGCGCACGCAAATCGAGCGTAAGTTTTCAAAAGAAAACCACGAGATCACATGGGACGTGCAAATTCAGGACGGGATGCTGAATATTGATCCGCAGCTATTCCAGGAAGTATTTGTGGAGCTTTTTGCCAACGCTTTCCAGCACGATCGCGGCAAGGGCGCACTGGTTGCAAGGGCCAGAATCAGCGATGGGCGGTTCCTGTTCAGCTTCCACGAACCAAAAGCAGTTTTCTCTTCGGATATGCAGAATTGGGGGCGGGAACCATTCCGCAACATCAGACAGAGGCATTATGGCCTTGGTCTGAATCGCGTCCGCGCTATCATAGAAGCGCACGGCGGACGGTTGCAGGCTCAATACGACCCCAAGGCGGCAACGCTCATTTCGACGGTGGCACTCCCGATATCGAGCCCGAAATCCAAAAATGGTTGAACTTCATGACATTCTCGCGGTTTAAGCAACTGTAGCCCGCTGCACGTGCGTAGTACCAGCAGCGCAAAAGAATGAAAACGGAGAACCATCGCGTCCTGATCATCGACGACGAGCGGCCGGTGTTGATGACGGTTGACGCCTTACTCAAGCGCCATGGTTATCACGTGGATGCCGCGCCCACAGCGTCGCAGGGGCTGAAGTTGCTGAAATCAAATTCGCCATCGCTTGTTTTGCTAGACCTGCAACTGCCGGACGCGCACGGGTTGGAAATGCTTGATCGGATCAAGACGGAGCTGCCCAAAGCCCAGGTGATCATCCTGACGGCGCACGACTCGCTGCATAATGCCATCGAGTCGATCAAACGCGGGGCTTACCATTTTATCAGCAAGCCGTATGCGCCGGAGGAACTTCTGAGCCTGGTGGAGAAAGCGTTGGAGAAACAGTTCCTGCTCCGGGAAGCTGAACAACTGCGAGAGAAAACGGAGCAATTGGAGAAACGGCTCGAAATCGCGGAAGCGCGACCTGCCCCAATTTTTAAGAGCAAACCGATGCAGGAGATTGAGGAACTGATC
The DNA here is from genome assembly GCA_036525475.1 of Candidatus Udaeobacter sp. Taxonomy (GTDB): domain Bacteria; phylum Verrucomicrobiota; class Verrucomicrobiia; order Chthoniobacterales; family UBA10450; genus Udaeobacter. The sequence continues at coordinate 176 of DATDAJ010000366.1, read as the reverse complement.
GGGGCGATGGCGCCCTCGGATGCGAACGTTCTCATCGCAGGCGAAAGCGGCGTGGGCAAGGAAGTGATCGCCAATACTATTCACGCCCGCAGCCGGCGCGCTGAACAAGCGATGGTGAAGCTCAATTGCGCTGCGTTCCCGCAAACAATGATCGAGGGAGAACTTTTCGGTTACGT
>DATDAJ010000365.1:0-2614 GCA_036525475.1 Candidatus Udaeobacter sp. | reverse complement strand
CTCGATCGTTGAGCAGAATGTTTCCCGGTTTTAGGTCGCGATGGAGAACTCCACGGCTGTGGGCGTAGTCGACAGCGTGCGCGACTTTTGCCATGAGTTGCACGCACTTCCGCGGTTCATCGCGGAGAGAAGTCGCGTTCTCTTGCAGGCTTCCCTTCTCGGCGAATTTCATGCTGAAAAACGGGAGGCCGTCCTCGCTTTCACTCACTTCATAAATCGGAAGGATGTTCGGGTGATCCAGACTTGCCACCGCCTGTGCTTCTCGTCGGAAACGCTGCAGCGCTTCGTGTGAATCAGCGCGATAACTAAGGACGCGCTTTACCGCGACGATGCGCCGAGAATGTCGTTGCCTTGCGCGATAGATCACGCCCATGCCGCCGCAACCGATCTGCTCGAGAATTTCGTAATTTCCCAGGAACCAGGACTTGTGCGGCGCGTCCACCTCGGCGAGGACACTTTGATAAAACGCCTGAGATACCTTGTCACCGCTTTCCAATCCCTCGCGCAGGAGGCAACTCACGCAAATTCCGGTGTCGAGGCGCATCGTTGCTCCGCACTTCTCGCATTTTGCGTGTTCTTTGGTAGCGCTCGGAAGCGGATCGGAGCGTGGATCTGAATCTGTCATTGCAATTACTCGGTTCCTGTTGCGAGTGACGCACAGAGGTAACGGATTTCGTCGTCCACGTCGGCAGGGTCTTCGACAGTTTGCGAGACTTCATCGCGCAGCAGACTGCGGTAACGCTGACGCATGTTGTGCAGCTGTTTTTTCACGGCCGCTTCTGCCATTCCTAGTTCCGCGGATAATTTCGCATATGACACTTCATCGCGTTCGTCTGTAAGATGGGAACTTAGTGCCTGGAAAAGCCAGAGCTTGCCTTTGCTTTCGCATTCTTCCCTCAGCCGTTGAAACGCGTGTTCCACGACCGTCGTCGCCCAAGTGAGGTCGAAGATGCGCTCAGGCGGCAGGGAGTCGAGTGCTTGAACCGGGATGGATAATTGCGACGGCGCTTCCGCCATCCAATCGTCCCAGGAAATAAATTCCACGCCGCCGCCGCGTTTGTGGGCATGAGCTTTCTCCGCGGCATTAACAAGAAAATTTTGGAGCGACTTGAGCAAGAGCGAGCGGAACCGCCCGCGATTACGATCTGCGTGCTGCAGCCAGTTGTTCTTCAGAATAGTCACAAAAAAATCCTGGGTGAGGTCCTGCGCATCCTCAACTGAATAACCGCGGCCGCGGATAAACGAAAAAATCGGTCGCCAATAAGTCCGGCAAAGTTCGGCCAGCGCATCGCGAATTCTCTGTTCTTCACTCCCTAAGCGGGCGGCCGAAAGGATTAAGCTCCAGCGGGTAGTTACAAACTCACGCGGTTCGCCTGCACCCCCGTGGCCGTTCTTCCCGTTCACGAATGAACATTGTGGTACTCCTTCATCCGCACAAGCATAAAGTGTTATCGCACGATCTGCGGAAGGTGGCTGGATGTACAACGTGGATCGGATCGCCAGGTTTTCAGGGGGTGTGCGGCTTGATTGCCTAACGAAAGGTGGATGCTCAATCGATCCACTATGGAATTTTATCTGTAAATAGCGGTATTGACATCGTACGCAAAAATCCTTAATCATCATCCCCGTTCGTTAGTCTGTTTGATGTGACGAGTGAACTTCAAGAAGCGGACTGGAATCGGCTCCTGCGCAGGATTCAATCGGGGAAGTGCACTCCTTTTTTAGGAGCTGGCGCCTGCTATGGCGCGCTCCCTCTTGGAGCCGATGTCGCCGAAGAGCTCGCACAGCGCTATGCCTATCCGTTTCCGGATCGGGATCTTGTGCGTGTTGCGCAGTACGCGGCTGTACAATCCGACCCGAACGCGCCAAAAGAAGACGTCGTGGATATTCTGCGCGCCGCCGGTCCGCCAAAGTACAACCAACCGCCACAGTTTGGGAATTCCGGTGAACCGCACAGCGTTCTTGCTGGTCTTCCGCTACCAATTGTCATCACGACGAATTACGACGACTTCATGGTTCGCGCTCTTAAATGGAAATTGAAAGACCCGCGCCGAGAGATCTGCCGCTGGCAGGACATTCTGCAGCATGTGGAATCGATTTTCGAAAAAGAGCCTGGCTACAAGCCAACGCCGGCCAATCCGCTCGTGTTCCATTTGCATGGCGCGCTCGACGTTTCCGAGTCGCTCGTTTTGACCGAAGACGATTATTTAACGTTCCTCGCGAACGTGGCCGCCAAACCAGATCTTCTCCCCGAGGTCGTGCAACAGGCGTTTGCCGCCACCAGTTTTTTGTTCATTGGCTATCGTTTGGGCGACTGGAATTTTCGCGTTCTCTTTCAGACTTTACGCGCGCGGCAACAATTCAGCAGCATAGTGGTCTTGAAGCCTCCAGATGAAACCGATCCAAACCGCGCGGCGCATCAGGCGTATTTCGAAAAATTTTACGGTGCCCTGGACATGAAGGTTTTTTGGGGGACAGCCCGAGAGTTTTCATCGCAGTTGGATGAGCGCTGGACAACCTTCGAACAAACGAAAAAATGAGCGCTGACCCGGTTACCGCCGAATCAAAGGATGTTCTCCCGTCGAAGAGCGGCCGCGAGTTGGACGATAAGACT
>DATDAJ010000364.1:0-5831 GCA_036525475.1 Candidatus Udaeobacter sp. | reverse complement strand
TTGATTCAAATCACTGAGCTCACCGGTGTTGCCGGGTTGTCGTTCGTGGTTGCGTTTGTAAATGTGATCGTTCTCACGACCGCGTATCGCCTGGTTGTCGAAGCGCGCACACGCGTGATGCGACCGCATTTTGATTTCACCATCACAATGGCGGCCATTGTGGGCATTTTGATTTTCGGACTCCGCGCGACCCAGATTTCGCCGTCCACAAAACTACTTCGCGTTGCCGCGGTGCAATCGAACGTTCCGCAAACTCAAAAGTTCGATCCGCAGTTCACCAGGAGAATTTTCGATCAATTCCGCCGATTGAGCGAAATCGCGCTTCGCTCAAATCCTCCACCTGATTTGTTGGTTTGGCCGGAGAGCTCGATGCCCGGGCCAGTTCTCGCAGATCAGGAGAGCTACAAATTTGTCATGGATTTGGCCGCATCGGCGGACACGGACCTCCTGTTGGGAACGATCGACGTAGACAAGCGAGACGTTTACAACGCAGCGCTGCTCGTTTCCGATGGCGGCGAACACGTGCAAATGTACCGAAAGGTCCACCTGGTACCTTTTGGCGAATACGTTCCCGGTCGCCATACAGTGCCGCTGCTTGCGCAGCTTGTAGGCGATCAGGTACCCGGCGATTTCAAAGGGGGAAGAGAACATACCGTGTTCACTCTGACCAACAGCGAGGTCCATGTGGCTCCGTTGATCTGTTTCGAAGACACGATTGGCGAGCTCACCAGACAATTCGTCCTTCCAAACGAGACGAGTCCCGGTGCGAACCTACTCGTAGATGTGACGAATGACGGGTGGTTTCAGAAGTCCGCTGGATCGCATCAGCACCTGGCAAATGCAATCTTTCGCTGCATAGAAACGCGTCGGCCAATGATTCGCGCGGCGAATACGGGCGTGACCTGTTTTATCAACCAATTTGGCCGCGTCACTCAGATACTCCAGGATGAAACGGGCAGCACCTTTACTGAGGGCGTGCTTGCCGGCGAGACCAAAGTGCCGATCGAACAAGAGCTGACCTTTTATGTCCGACATGGCGAGCTATTCGCGAAAGCGTGCGCAGCAATCACGCTCGTTTCAATTTTCGTCGTTTTCGGCGTACGTCGTTGGAAACGAGGGGTTCGCCGTGGCGAACGCCTGGACATTGACGGCTGACCCACAGCCGCCGTTACAATTCGCAGGAATTTTCGCAGTGTGATACAAGAGCACGAATGCGTGTCGAACTGCCGCTTGATCATTTGCCAGAACTTTGGCCTAACAAATTTCGCCGCGCACGCATCGGTGCGCTCGTCCATCCGGCTTCTGTTTCGTCGAAGCTTGAACACACATCACGAATTTTGGAGCAGTTCAGTGGCGATTTGTTTCGCCTCGCCGCCTTTTTTGGCCCTCAACATGGATTTTTAGGCCAGACACAGGACAACATGGTGGAATGGAAAAGTTACGAGCATCCGCGTTTGCGCATTCCGATCTACAGTCTTTACGGCGATCACCGTGAACCGACGGCAGAAATGCTGGAAAGCCTGGATGTGTTATTGGTCGATCTTCAGGATGTCGGATCGCGTTATTACACTTTTATTTGGACGCTTTATCTCTGCATGCGCGCGTGCGAAAGATGCGGCATCGCAGTGGTTGTACTGGATCGGCCGAACCCGATCAACGGCCTAACGACTGAAGGGCCGGTACTTGATCCCAACTACAAATCCTTTGTCGGCATGCATCCCATTCCCGTTCGGCATGGCCGCACAATCGGCGAACTGGCACAGCAATTCCGTGACGAAACATTTCCCAAGGGGCAACTGTCCGTCCTGCCGATGAAAAACTGGCAGCGCGCGATGTGGTTTGACCAAACAGGTCTGCCATGGGTGATGCCATCACCCAACATGCCGACGCTCGACACCGCCACGGTTTACCCTGGCATGTGTCTGTTCGAAGGCACGAATATTTCCGAGGGACGCGGAACGACGCGGCCATTCGAAATTTTTGGTGCGCCATTTATCGATGCGGAGAAACTTTGCACCGAGCTAAACAGCTTAAAGCTGCCCGGCGTTTTCTTTCGTGAAAACTATTTCCAGCCAACCTTCCAGAAATTTGCCGGTCAACTCTGCGGCGGCGCGCAAATTCACGTAACGGATCGCGAGCGTTTTCAACCGTTTAAAACAGGCATTGAAATCATCCAAGCCATTCGGAGCTTGTATCCAGACCAATTCGAATGGAAGCAACCACCTTACGAATACGAAACAGAAAAATTGCCGATCGAAATATTGTTGGGCGGCCCGGTGAGAGAATTTTTCGATGCTTAGTGAGCAAAAGCACAGCGTTAGTAAAAATTTCACAGGTTCGCTACAGTTTCCTGGTCGAGGTAAATTGGTTCAAAACACCATGAGCACACTGTCATGTTGAGCGGAGCGAAACATCTCAGTATTTATTCCGGCGATCGGATCCAGAATTAAATCAGAGATTCTTCGCTTCGCTCAGAATGACAAAAGATGAAATGACGTGTTTGGGGATGAGCTTGCTTGCACGCCGACTAACGCCGGTCGCAATATTGATCGCGCAGGTTTTACCCTCGACTGCGCCGCAAGCCCGTGCCGACATCCCATGGCCGGAAGTCGTACAGCGGCTCACGTATGAGAACGATAAACTGGCGCGGCGTCCGCAGGGACACAACGGTGAATACTTCGTCGTGTGCACGCTCTATTACACACCGAAGGAATCGGGTTTTACTTTCGAGCGCGGCTTCGACGCGACGCCGGTTACGAAACCTGGGTTGCACGGCCGAAAATATCCGCGCGATTTTCTGCGCTCCGTGAAAAAGGAAGGCTTCGGTCGAATTACTACGCCTGTTAACGGGCGATATTACATTGCCTACAACGACGGCGATTCATACGCCTTTGCTTCACATGCGACAGGTGGAGGCGGTGTTCTGGTGCCGCGTTATTCGGCGGCGTTGAAGGGAGAGCACGGTGGCTTGCGCCGCGGAGCAGTTATAGAGACGACGTCCCCGGAAGTTCAAAAAATCTTCGGCAGCAATCGCTGGAAGATCATGGATACCGGCGGCGGTCTGCGGCGATGGCAAATCGATTGTTATTTCGGTGAAGATGAACCGCTCGGGCCGGACAAGCTCCAGGGTCGTCCGCGTGCGACTACCTTTGAGTACGCATACGCCAACGCCCAAATCGTAGATTGACGTGAAGCAGTTCAAGGTCCGGCTTCGCTTCCATCGCGACCTTAGTATTTTTCTCGGGTCAAAAGCCGGCGACGCAGTAATCGAGCGGCGGCTGGGAGAGAAGACGTCCATAAAAGACATCATTGAGTCGTGTGGCGTTCCGCACCCAGAGGTTGATTTGATCTTGGTCGACGAACAGACAGTCGGCTTTGATCACCCGCTGGCCAACGATGCAAAAGTAGAGGTTTTTCCGGTTGAGAATCGGGGCACGGCTCGCACGGAGAAACAATTACAAACTGTTTGCATCGCAAGATTTGTGACTGATGGACATTTGGGAGCCCTCACGCGCAATCTTCGTCTCCTCGGCTTTGATGTCGCCTACGAACAAAACGCTGATGACCGCCAATTGCTCGAGGCTATGGCCCGCGAAAATCGAGCGCTCTTGACGCGTGATCGGCGACTGCTCATGCACGCCATCGTTCAGCACGGATATTACCCGCGCTCGCAAAACGCCGACGAACAAACTGTTGAGGTTGTCCGCCGTTTTAACCTCTCGGATTTGATCGCACCTTTCACGCGGTGTCTGCGATGTAACGCACCGTTGGAAGAGGCAGCCAAGGCCGACATCATCGACAAACTAGAGCCGCTCACCAAAATCTATTACGACCAGTTCTGCCGCTGTCCTGATTGCAAACAGATCTACTGGTCAGGATCGCACTTTCCTAAACTGCAAAAACGGATCGAAGAAATTCGCTCGCGAACTCGAGGCCAAGCATAGGCTTGTCACCCGCTCACCGAAACTGACAGAATCCGCTCCCGATGAATTTCACTCGTGGCGGACTTTTCGTTGCTTTCGCTGTCATCGCTTGCCGCGTTTCGATTCTTGCTTACGGGCCGCTAGGACACGAGATCGTCGGCGCGATTGCAGGTGCGCGCCTGGCGAACACGCCAACAGCCGCAAAGCTGTATGCCTTACTCGACGGAATAAGATTGGAAAAGGCCGCGCTAATTGCAGATGAAATTAAGGGCTGGGACAAAAGAGGGGTCGACGATCCACGGTCGTTCCATTACTCCGCGCACCGCAACATTGACAAACAGTTGCGTGATTTCTGGCGCGCGAACCAGCCAACGCACGATCCGAATTCGCCCGCGCCTTCGCACCACTGGTTTCATTACACTGATGTCCCGGTGATGCCGGCGCAACGATATCGTGACGGATACGCAGGTCGTTGCAAATGGGATGTCGTGCACATGATTCCGTTCTGCATCGACGTCTTGCAGGGGCGAATCCCCGAACAAAACGATCGGAAGATCACGAAGCCTGTTGCCATCATTCTCCTCGCGCATTACGTCGCGGATATTCATCAGCCGTTGCACGTCGGTGCGGCCTACTTCGATGCACAAGGACACGCGACCGATCCCGACCGGGACAAATCAGCCTTGGCGGATGAAGGCGGAAACACATTTACGATCGAGCTAAGCGATGAACCGCCGCGTCGGCGAGGTATTCGGAAGAAGAGATTCCACGGGTTCTGGGATTACGATACCGTAAACGCGCTCTTCCCTCAGGTGCCCGGCTCTTTGCCGAGAGTGCAACTCGAGATGCAAATCGACCCTCTGAAGCAACAACTGGTCCACGACATGGCGACGCATGAACCCCGCAATTGGCAAATGCCATCGAATGCCTCGATCGACAGTTACGCCGAAATTTGGGCCGACGAAATCCTGCCGATCGCGCGCGACGCACATGCGCGTTTGGAATTTCGAAATGTGAAGCCATTTCTGGATAACGACCGAATCGTTGCGGCTGGCGAGACAATCGAGAAACGGATGCCAGGTCAAACGCTGTATCGCACGTGGGCAACCCGCATCGTGCGCGATGAGCTGCACAAGGCGGGGTGGCGTTTGGCCGATTTGCTGGAGAAAATGCTGTAGTCGACAAATGCGAGCCGTTGTCCAGCGTGTAAGCCGAGCGCGCGTTACTGTGGATGGCAGCGTCACGGGAGAAATCACGACGGGTCTTTTGATCCTGCTCGGTGTGGGGCGCGACGACACATCAGCCATCGCCGTGGCAATGGCCGAGAAAATCGCAAACCTAAGGATCTTTGAGGACGAGCAGCGAAAAATGAATCGCTCGCTGCTGGACGTAAAAGGGAGCGCCCTCGTTGTGTCCCAGTTTACGCTGTATGGCGACGCGCGCGGACGACGCAGACCAAGCTTTGTTGCCGCAGCCCCGCCTGAACAAGCAAAGAACCTCTACGAAGAATTTGCGGAAGCGCTGCGCAAATTGGGAGTCACTGTCGCGACCGGAGTTTTCGGCGCAATGATGTCAGTCGAATTGGTCAACGAAGGTCCGGTGACCATCCTTTTGGACTCTGACAAGACGTTCTAAACAGCCCGTATTGTGTCAGACAGCCCTGACCGAAATCGTCGGTGGTTCCAAATAAAAAAAGGTTTCAAATCAGGCGCTCTTCTTCGAAGCACCCATGTTTTTGCACTGTGCTTTGAGCTGCGCGAACTGCTCAGCGGAAAGAATTCCTTTCGCGTGGGTCAGGAATGTTTCACGGCTTTGCTTTGTGCAGCCTGCCTTCATGCATTCGGCTTGCCACGCCTCGATCTTGGTCTTCTGATCCGGCTTGAGATTCAATGAGGCCAAATTAACGCA
>DATDAJ010000363.1:0-2756 GCA_036525475.1 Candidatus Udaeobacter sp. | reverse complement strand
TCCTGCAACAATCTCGATCACGCCCACGACGAGCATGAGCGTGTGCGCCGGAACAGGCGACATTTTCGCTACCACAGCAGGAAGGTACTGATCCCAATTCACCAGCAGGTGGAAGAATTTATCCAGTCCCGCGAGGATCGGGGCAACGACGAATCCGAAATGAAGGATTCGATACGCCTGATAAGCGGGTGAAGATCCGATCTTATCCGCGGCCGTGCTGGCTGCGGCGTGCGTTTGCTCAACGGTTGTGTTCATAAGCCATACCTTATTCCATCTAATTCTAATAAGTCAATATATTACTTGACTATTTAGTTCCTAATACGGATACGAAACTCGCCGGATGAGTGGACGTCTCTGGGCGCTGCGAAGCCGCTATTTTACCTCAAACCGGCAGGCGGGTGTTGGGCTTCGAACGCAATGTTGTTTCACAGGCGAACCGATTAATTCGGTCAGCAACGATTCCGCCAGGAGACAGGCTTCGGGATGATTTGCCGTTGCGGCGGCGATTGGGCAGCCGTTGCCGTTGATGAAGTGCTTCCCATCTTCTTCCCTAAACGTCGCCGCGCCGCCTAATTCTTTGAGAATGCCGAGTGCGGCATCAATTCTTTCCTGCCGCGTTTTGCCACGCAACTCTGGCAGATGTTCATTGGCCACGGCCTGGCCTGCGGCTCGCATTCCGGCGCGCAGATTTCTGGGGTTGATCTGCCGCGAGGATATCGACATGAGAAGCGAGACCAGCCGCCCATATGCCTTCGGAAACAATTGTTCGGCTTCCGGGCCAAGGGCGTAGGTGGCGTGAGGTTTTCTAAAGCCGGGCTTCATGCCTGAATGAACTACGAGCCTGTCACGCTCCAGGCTGGCAAGGTGCGCTCGCACGGCGTTGTCAGTCAGGCGCAACTCTTCTGCGAGTTCGTTTACCGTCCGATCTCGCGTACGCAAAAGGTCCAGAATTCTTCCTCGCGTACTTTTGAACAACCGCTCCCGCCAGCCTATATGTTTCATTAGATCAAAGATCATGGACGCCAGGAGAAAGTCAAAAGAATGTTTGACTAATCCCCGTTTAACGGTGTCTCTTGCGGTCTGCATCTGGCGAGACGGGTTGACCTCATGCTCCTGACCGTCAGCAAACGCCTGGAATTTTCAGCATCGCGACGCTTGAACGTCGCCGATTGGACTGAGAAGGGGAACGCGGCAGCATTCGGGTCGGAGACAAATGCACGCTACGGCAGCGGACGCAATTACACAGTCTATTTTGTGTTTACCGGTCCGGTCGATACAGCAACAGGAATGCTGATCAATATCAGCGAAATTAAGAAGCGGGCTGGAAAAGTTCTACGAGATCGTTTCGATCACAAATTCTTAAATCACGACAATCCATCGTTTCGCGACGTTCCGCCGACTGCAGAGAACGTCGCCGGTCAGCTTTATCGCGATGTCGCGCCGCTGTTTTCGGACGCGGGAACAAAGCTGTCTGTTTGTCACTTGAGCGAGTCGCCCGAGCGGAGCGCGACGTACTATTTCGACGGCGCCTGCGAAGCGAACTTTTGGTTCGAATTCTCAGCGGCGCGCAGAACGATGTCGCCGCACTTGAGCCAGGAAGAAAACGCGCGCCTATTTGGACCGGCTACTGCGCCGCACGGACACAATTACGGGTGCCGGCTCACATTTCGAGCGGAGCAACTCGATTTTAAGCACCCTTTGGTTCGCTACGACGAAATCGACACCTGTATCCGCGCATTGCGCGCCGAACTCGATCACCAGTATCTTAACGAAGTAGTCGGATTAAAAGAACGTCCGCTAACTACTGAAAGCCTGGCCGAATACCTCTACGAACGCGTCAATTCGATGATGGCACTGCATCGGGTTCGTTTGCATGAGCGGTCCGACTTCTTTGCTGAAGCATGGAAAGACAACACGATTTTTTTGGGACTGCAGGTACCGTTTTACGCCGCCCACCGATTGCATACGGCGACGCTTTCCGATGCCGAGAACATGACGCTTTATGGTAAGTGCAACAATCCGACCGGGCACGGCCATCGCTACGTGACCGAGACTACGATCGGAGGCGAATACGATGAGCGCAGCGGAACGCTTTACGATTTCGTTGCGTTGAACGAGGCAATTCATGAATCACTGAAACCCTGGCAGGATCGCCATTTGGATCTGGAAACGGAGGATTTTCGCGAGACGCCTTCGACAGGCGAAAACATCGTGCGCGCGCTTTGGCCAAAGATTGATAATCGTGTGGATCACCAACTCGTGAGATTGCGCCTGTGGGAAACGACAAACAACCGGTTTACGTTGCGGCGCACGTAATCCAGACATCCTGCCCTACCCGTCGAGCGGGCATCTTGCCCGCAACGGCAGGCTGGAAGCCTGCTCTACGATCAGGCATGATGCCTGAGTTACAATGAAACGATATCTCATCACAGGGGCCAGCCGCGGGATCGGCCGCGCCATTGCAGAAAAGCTCGCTGGCAAAGATGTGGAACTGCTGTTGCACGGACGCGACACCGTGGCGCTCGCGCAAACGCGCAAAGTTGTCGAACCGCAATGTGCGAAGGTGACGCCACTGATTCACGATCTCGCGACGGCGCGTGGCGTTTCCGATCTCATCGCCAAAGCCGGGCGGGAGCCGATCGACTTGCTCGTGAACAACGCAGGCATTGCGATAGTGAAACCATTCACCGAGATCACGTCGCTCGAATGGGACCAAACGGTCGGTGTGAATGTTACTGCGCCGTTCCTGTTAACGC
>DATDAJ010000362.1:0-4445 GCA_036525475.1 Candidatus Udaeobacter sp. | reverse complement strand
GGCTGTTACAACTCAGCCCGACTTTGCGCTTCCAAGTCGCAGCTGCATCTATTGAACTCGCACGCGAGATGAGTGAGCAATTGGCCGGTCGCGAAACGATTGAAATCTCGGTTGGCCAGACTGCGACCATCATGCAGCGCGCCTTCGTTGGAATCGTGGCCTCGGGAAGCGCCACGCTTGAGGCTGCTTATTTTGGAATGCCGTTCGTGCTGATTTACAAAGTTGCCTGGCCGACGTACGTGGCAGCGCGTCTCGTCGTGAATGTAGATTTTCTCGGCATGCCTAATTTGCTTGCAGGCAAAGAAGTCGTTCCGGAGTTTATTCAGCACGAGGCAAAACCAGACGCCATCGTAAACGCGGTCCGGTTGCTAATGGAAGACTCACCCGCGCGTGATCGAATGATTTCGGATTTTGATGCGACTACCAGCCAACTCGGCGGCACCGGCGCCAGCGATCGAGCTGCGCGAGCAATTCTTGAGGAACTGCAGACAGGCGCTCCTTCTACAACGCGATGAAGATCTGGGACATCTCACGAACGCTATCGAATGACTTCGCCGAATGGCCCGGTGACGAACCGTTTCGTTATCGCGTTACGAACGAGATCGCAAAAGGCGCGAGCGTAAATGTCGGCGCTATCACGATGAGCGTGCACAACGGCACGCATGCCGATGCCCGATTTCATTTCGAGATGAATGGCGCGCCGATCGAAAAAGCATCGCTCGAGATTTATCTGGGCCGCGCAACCGTAGTCGATCTCTCGGAAACTTTTTCTCAATCGACGGAGAAACATCTGATCACTCGCGAGGATCTCCGTCCGCATGCCGAAGAGATCGCCGCAACTTCACGGCTTTTGGTAAAGACCGGCCGATGGAGCGACTCGACAGTGTTTCCAAATCGAATCCCAGTAATTGCGGCCGATGTTCCGGCGTGGTTGCAAAAGAACGGGGTAAAACTACTTGGCGTGGATCTCCCGTCGATGGACGAGCTCGATTCAAAATCGTTGCAGAATCACCATGCTCTTGCCAGCGCCGGGATCGCTATCATTGAATCGCTCGATCTCAGCGATGTCGCTCCCGGCATTTACAATTTTGCGGCGCTGCCTCTGAAAATCGCGGGTGCCGATGGCGCACCGGTGCGCGCAGTGCTTTGGCGTGATTGAACCCGCGGCAGATCTGTGCTGTAGAGTCCGCTGTCCTCAGCGGAGTTTAGTCGGTGGCGTCACATCAAAATGCTCCGAGGACAGCGCACGCTACAGCTCGACATGACCCTATTCGAAGACCGCCGCACGCTCTGGATCGTCGCGGCACTGATCGTCCTTCTATTCGCGGTCTCCAATTTACCGTGGCAACTCGACGATTACGATCAAGCGAAGCAGGCATTCACCTCATTCGAAATGGTCAAGGAAGGTCATTGGCTCTATCAGCACACGCCGCACGAACGAGTCGCGACAAAGCCGCCGTTGGTCGGCTGGATCTCAGCTGCGCTTTTCGCGGTGACGCGATCGTGGGAAATCGCATGGCGGTTGCCGTCGCTCGTCGCCGCACTAGCGCTCGCGGTCGTGTTATTTCGCGCTGCTAAGGACGCGTATGGAAAAGTCGCCGCGGGAATCGCAATCGGCGCATTTGGCCTGAATCTGCTGAGCCCGCGGCTGGCCACGCTCGTGCGCACCGACATGCCGCTGGCACTTGTGGTTTTTTTAATCGGCCTGCTGATCTGGCAGAAAATCCGCGGCGGAGACGAATGGAAACTGCGCGATCAAGTTTACGTCTTTGTTCTGCTCACCGCGGCGATGTTGATCAAAGGTCCGATCGTTTATGCTTTTCTGCTGCCAGGCATTGCGGTGAATGTTGTAGCCGTCGCCATGTGGGCGACGCGCTCGCCTCGCACAGGGAGGCGGCTACAGAGCGCCTGGCCCGGCTGGTGGCCGTGGCTGGCCTCACTCGCGATTTTTCTAGTTTGGGTAGCCGGTGGCATTCGGTTTCAGCCAGGATTTTACGAGGAAGTTGTGATGCGCGAATTCGTCGGCCGCTTTGGTGAAACAATTCATCGCCCGCAGCCGCTCCTCTTTTATTTGCCGCATCTATTGCACAAATTCGCGCCGTGGAGCGTGCTGATCGTCGCGATCGCGATCTTCGACCTCCGATCGCGAAACTGGCGCTTGCGCCCCGTGTTTCGCGAAATGTCTCCGGAAACTTTCTGGCTGCTTTGCTGGAGCATTGGTGGATTGATTGTGATGTCGCTCATCCCATCAAAGCGCGTTGATAGAATTTTTCCTGTGATTCCACCGCTCTGTTTGCTTCTCGCGGCGCAGATTGGCGGCCGCCGATCTTCCTCAAGGAGTGACGGCTTCCCAGCCGTCAACTTGGAAATCGATGGCTGCCCAAGCCGCCGTTCCTTGAACGCACAAGCCGCGACGCTGCGTCCCTACGTCGCCATCACGCTCATCTTCGCAATTCTTTTCACGGGTGGCTACACATGTTGGAAGGTGATCACCGCCTATCGCGATGATCGCGACGCGCTCGCCGTTTTTGGCAAAAGTATTCGGCATGAAGCACACGCGCATCACTGGCGTTACGAGATCGTATCTGCCAAAGATGAAGGGCTGCTTCTCTATCTTCGAAAGACGCATTTCGTTAAGCCGGCTGATGCCATCACAGAATGGAATACCGGAAATCTGGACGCGCTCGTTGCTTCAAAAGAAAAAGCGGCGGTTCTAATGCCCAACCTTAAAGGTGCTGCTCTTTCTCAATTGCAATCAAATAAGCGAGAACTACACCATCAGGCCAGGAGATACGTTTTGATTACCCGTTAACCTCTTGCGGGTTCGCACACAGCTGGCTGCTAGTCACCTTTCTGGGACCAGACATACCGTTTGCCATTCCAGTAAATCAACGCGCTGGCGGCTTCGCTCTTCTCAACCAGAAGCGCGTCGCCGCGGAGACGTGGGACGCTTTCACCCGCGGCGTGGGCGGCATGCGTCTTAGAGTAAACCTGCCAGGAATCCATCCATTCGAAATCGTCGCCACCGTTGCCGATGCCAATGCCAGCTCCGAGAATTGTCACCTTTCCAGTCGTGCCATGAACGATCGCGATCCCAAGCTTTCCGGTCGAGCGTTCTTTGACCAAAACTGCTACGTCCATCTTGCCATCGCCATTAAAATCTCCCAGATAGGACGGGTTCATGCGAAAGGAGAGGTCAAACTGTTTTCCGAGCGATCCATTCGTTAGGGTTTTTTTGACTGCGTCGGACACCTCGTGAATCGCTCCTGGCAATGGCGACGATGGTGAATCAGTTTGCGTTATCGCTTTCGTGCTCACATCGACCTGATACGTCCTTCCACTTTCGGATGTGACCATAAGCCTGCCATCCTGGATGTTTAATGCCTTGATGAATACCCACTGAACGTCTTTCTCGAGGTTTGGATCGATACCATTAGTAAAGATTGTCAATTCCCACAGCTTCTCGTTGGTCCCGACATTCCACGCCTCGATATAACCGCGGCGGCCATCATCATTCGGCGCGACATAGCGGATACCTTCGTAAATTACAGGGTCCACCTTCTCGGGTTCGATACGCTTGGCAGAAGCCAATTGGGGCAGGAGCAGCGTCAACAAAAGTATGACCGCCAATCGAGTCATAACTCTACAGCGCCTAACATCGGTCATTATGAGCCGGCACCCACCTTCCAAGCAGCATTCCACTCGCGCCGCCGAGTGTAAAAGTAACCGGCCACACACCAGTCGTAAGCTGCGCAAAAAGCGCCGTACGCCAACGGGAGCTCAGTCAGTTCGTGAGTGCCGAATGAACTGACTCCGCAATAAGCATGAACCTCATGAACGACGTCCCAAATGCCGTGCAGGCAGTAGCCAATGATGAGTACAACCGGCAACCTGAGACCGAAAATACCGAACAGAGCGAACACAATGACCGCTCCGGTTTCAAGGCGCCACGCTCCTTGATCTCGGAAATAGGCGGTGAACGCCAGGTAAAATGCCGCAATAGCAACTAGGAATAGAGCGAAAAAGATCTGTTCTGCTTTTGCCGAGAATAATTTCTGCGAAATGAAGATGGATCCCGCTGCTGCCAAAATTCCGACGCACACATACAGAACGATGATTACTGACAGCGCCATTTAGAAGAGCTGAGGAACTGAAGGGTTGAGCGTTTCATCACGCGAACTTGGCAAAAATCAGGAGTGCTAGAAACAGCAAAACCGACACACTCATGAGCGCGAGAGAAAACCTGCGCCACCCTTTGTGAATCACCGCGCTCAGCATAGACAAGAGAGCGGTCCCTATCAGACCGGCCCCGGCCGTGACGCAACCCCACGCGAACCGGCTGAGCGTTTCCCAGCCTGTGGACATGCATGCCCACGCGATCATCACCGCGCCGATGACAAATATGAAAAGCGAGCCGATCGCAAACCTAAGAATCCAAGGCATAG
>DATDAJ010000361.1:0-5131 GCA_036525475.1 Candidatus Udaeobacter sp. | reverse complement strand
TCCGCAGATTTTAAGGGCTAACGTCATGAGCGGAGCGCAGCGGAATCGACGATCCCGCGAAGTTACCGATGGGCTTTGCAACGGGATCTCTCGACTGCGCTCGAGATGACAAGATTACTTGCGCGTGGCGACGATCAGATTCGCTTCCTTGTAATTCCATCGGTAACCGAATCCGAAGTCGAGTGGCGGCGGATTGGATTGTTGGTAGAGTTCATGCAGTCGGGGCTGATAATGTTGTTTGAACATCTCGATGGGGCCGAGATACACGCCAAAGAAATGCAGATTCCACTTGTTAGGATCGAAGTAAGCTAGCGGGATACCTGAATCGTCCTGCACGATCATGTTGCTATGATCGAGGACGAAATTGCGAATGGTGGCAAAACCGCTTTCGAACAACAGATACGATGGCGATTTTAGAAAGCTCGCGCCGGTACCGAGGCGTTGGCAAAATTTCAGGAAACCGGGACTCGCTTTGATGCCGCCGTCAGAAATATCGGTGGTGAAATAATACAGCGTCTGTGCAGTGCCGGATTGGTTGTCGGTGTAACGAATACGCACTCCGGGAGTACTACCGCCTTTTCTGCCGGGCGCGGCTTCTTCAAATACGCCCCCGCTGTTGAGCGATCCGACTGAGACGCTGGTGATCGATTTGTCCGCGCGCGCGATGCAAGTATAAAGAATCGGCAGCACGCCGTTCAGGTTCTGCTCGTGCAAATCGACCTTCATATCTTTTGTGATGAAGTACGTCGTGTTGAGTGAGGACTTCATCGCGTTTTCCAGATTTCCCAGCGCACCGGACAAGTTCGCGATGCGCAACGGGTCCGGCGGCGGGCCGAGAGCTTCTTTTCCACAGAGCACGTACACCGCCGCTCTTGGAAAGAATTGATCCACATATAAAAAATCGGGCCCGCTGAACATGTAAAACACGACGGGTTTTGGCTGAGCTGATTCGGGGAGATATGTCGCCTGCCATCCCTGCAATTTCTGGAGCTGCCTGAGGTTAACTTTTGAAAATTGCTCTTCAAAGAATGCGGCATGCGCCTGCCACTTTGGATCGCGCGTCAGCGGAGCGAGCGGTGAATTCTCCGACACCGGCATTCCGGCGAGAAAGCGCGCAACGTCATTTGGACCGGAGTTCACCGGAATTGCGCGTGGCGCAACTTCCGGATTTTCCTGTGCGCAAACGGTCAGCGCACTCACAAGGCCGAGAGCTATCGATAGAGCGGTGCAATTTGTTTTCATGGCGAGCGATCACGGCGTTTTTGCGCGCAGAAATAGAGCACCAGACCCGACAGCGCTGTTGCCAAACCGGCCAGTGATTCCGCAGCGTGCGAGCGCAATAGATAAAACATCATCCAAATCGTGATTATCGAAAAAATAACAGGAGGAATCGGGTAAAGCCAAACCCGGTATGGTCGCGTAATTTCGGGGCGCCTGAAACGAAGCACGATCACGCCCAACACAGCAAGCAACGAGCAAAGCAGCAAACTGAATTGCGTGTAGCGGACGACGTTCTGGAAGCTTTGAGTCAGTAGAAGTAGATTCACGAAGAGCAATTGCAGGAAAATCGCATTTGTGGGGATACCGTTTTTATTTTTGCCGCCGAGCCATCGCAGCAACCAATGATCTTCGCCCATGGACATGGTCACGCGTGGCCCAATCCACGTCATCGAACTGATGGCGGCAACCAGACCCAGACAAATGATAGCACCGGCAAATCGCCCGCCGTTTTCGCCAAAAATGTGTTTACCTGCGATCAACGCGATTTCGAGCTGGCCTTTCAATTCCTCAGCAGGCGTGGTCGCGAGAAAGATGGCGTTGAGCAGCACATAAATCACGATCACCAAGCCGGTGCCGGCAAGCAGTGAGCGCGGCACGTTTTTCTCAGGTCGCTTGATCTCGCTGCTGATATACGCTGACGCGTTCCAGCCGGAGTACGAATACATGACGTAAACCAGCGCGACCGCGAATGCTCCGCTGAGGATCGCGGCTTTGTCGCCGGCGGCAGGCAAGAAACTGATCGGCTGTTTTATTGGAACAAAGAAGCCTGCCCCGATCAGCGCGCCGATAAGAAGCAATTTCACGAGTGTCGAAACATTCTGGAATGCGCTCCCGACTCGCAGATTCCCAACATGAAAAACGGTGACTATCCAAACAACCACGAATGACAGAACAACCGGCGAGCCCACGCCGAAAACTCCGTTGAAATATTGCCCAAACGCCATCGCTGCTAGTGCAACGGGCGCGGCAAATCCAACCGTAGCCGACACGAATCCCGCCATGAACCCAAGCGCTGGATGATAAATTTTCGAGAGAAAATGGTATTCGCCCCCGGAACGCGGCATTGCTGCGGCGAGTTCACCGTAACAGAGTGCGCCGCAGAGCGCGGCAATTCCACCGATGACCCAAAGCATCAGCAGCGCGAATCCAGACTGAATATCATTTAATTGAAAACCAAGGCTCGTGAAGATGCCGGTGCCGATGATGTTGGAAATCACGATCGAGCACGCGGTTACGAAGCCAATGGTGCGCTTCGGTGGTGCAGACTTAACAGCAGCACGCTGGGTAAGTGTGGTCATCGGTCGGAATTCGATTCAAACTTTCTTACTCCAGAACGCCGAACATCCAAGATTCAACGCCCAGGATCGAACGAAAGGCGGCGGGTCCATTCCAGTCGGTGTTCCATTGTTGTATGCTGTGCTAGACCACTTTGGTTAGTTGTCAGAAGAGCTTCCGGGCGTCAGTCTGCAGCAGCATGAACGCACATCCCAAGCTCTCCGTAGAAACGGCTATCCAACTCGCAGTTTTCCTTGCTAATCGTCCCGGCGCACTCGCGCGCGTGTGTGAGGCGCTGGCCTATGCCGGGATCAACATTTACGCGTTGGCTACATCCGATACTGTCGATCACACTGTTCTGCGAATGGTGGTGAGCGATCCCACGAAGGCGCTTATGCTCTTAGGCGAAGCCGGAGTACTCGCGCTTGAGACCGACGTGCTCTCTATCGAGACTGCTAGCGAGCCCGGTGTTATGGGTAAGATCGCGGAGCGCCTCGCCGAGGCGAAGTGAACATTGAATACACTTATCTCGCTGGCGGTCGCGAAGCAGAAAAAGGTCTGATCATCCTGCGGCCATCGGATGTCGAAAGCGCGACGTGTGCTCGAGGAGCTTTAGGAAAATCGTTGGGCCGCCAGTTGCTCATGGACGAATCTCGATTGTCGTCCCGTCCGGCGTAACCCGCCAAAGTTCCTCGATCTCCTCGTCGGTAACTGCGATGCAACCGGCGGTCCAATCGTTCCAGCGATGAAACGCGCCAATCCAGCCGCGTCCGTTTTGAATTCCGTGAATCATGATGTCAAAACCCGCCGAAACTCCGAGTGCAGCTGCACGCTTATCGTCTTCATCCGATGGATAAGAAACGTGCAGCGCGAGATGGAAACTGCTTTGCGGATTTCGGCCATCGATCTTGTATATGCCTTCCGGCGTTTTCATGTCGCCTTCTTCCTGCTTCGCGCCTAGCGGATTCCGACCCAAAGCGATTCGGTAGGTCTTCAGCTGATTACTATTCCGAAACACCGATAGTCGCCTCCCTGATTTTTCTACAACGATGCGATCGATCGTGGTTCCGGCTGGCAAGGAATTCCAATTGTGATGCGAATAGAGGTAAACCGCGAAAGTACAAGTCAGAATTAGCGCAGCGAATATTATCGTGAGTTTCACGTTGTGAGGTTCCGATTCGCGTTTCGAGGAAACACAACTACGTCAGAATTTATCCCGCGCGCCATTGTCATTGCTAACATCGGGCCAATGCCGGATAAATGCGCGGCGCGTTTATGACCCAAGTACGAACGTTTCTCGGTCAGCCGTATCCGCTGGGCGCAACCTGGATGGGTAACGGCGTGAACTTCGCGATCTTTTCCGAGCACGCCAGCAGAGTTGAGCTCTGCCTGTTCGACAGAATGGAAGACGCGAAAGAATACCTTCGAATCCCGATCAAGGAGTGTACTGAGCAGGTGTGGCATGTCTTTTTGCCCGATGCGCGACCGGGACAGTTGTACGGTTTTCGGGTATCCGGCCCTTACGAACCAGAGAGGGGCATGCGTTTCAACAGCTCAAAGCTCCTCCTTGATCCGTACGCGAAAGCGATCGTCGCGGCGGTGAGCTGGACGGATGAAATGTTCGGTTACGTCATCGGCGGTGAGAAAGAGGATTTGACTCAGGATTTTCGAGACGATGCGTGGGGCGTCCCGAAATCACTCGTGATCGATTCCGGATTTGACTGGCAGAATGACAAGAGGCCCGCGATTCCACTGCACGAATCCGTGATCTATGAAGTGCACGTGAAAGGTTTCAGCAAACTTTGGCGGGAATTGCCTGAGCAATTGCGCGGCACCTATGCGGGCCTCGGTAGTCCGCCTGCGATCGACTATTTCAAAAAGCTTGGTGTGACTGCGGTCGAACTACTCCCCGTGCACGCGCACATCAATGAAAAACTTTTGCTCGAAAACGGCCTAACGAACTACTGGGGCTACAACACGATCGGCTTTTTCGCTCCGCATGCGGAATATTCCAGCAGTGGACAAATCGGCCAACAGGTCGCCGAGTTCAAAGCGATGGTGCGCAGCCTGCACGGCGCTGGCATCGAAGTGATTCTCGACGTGGCTTACAATCATACCGCGGAAGGAAATCAACTTGGCCCAACGCTTTGTTTCCGGGGGATCGATAATCTCTCCTACTACTGGCTGCACCCTGAGAATCTGCGGTTCTATCTCGATTTTAGCGGTACAGGTAACAGCTTGAATCTGGTTCACCCACGGACGCTACAATTGGTGACCGACAGCTTGCGGTACTGGGTGGAGGAGATGCACGTGGACGGATTTCGATTCGATCTCGCAACCGAACTAGCGCGCAATCATTCGGGATTCAATACGCTGCATCCATTTTTCCAACTAATTCAGCAGGACCCGGTGCTCTCGCAGGTGAAGCTGATCGCAGAACCGTGGGACGTCGGGGAAGGCGGCTATCAGGTGGGCAACTTTCCCCCGCCCTGGTCGGAATGGAACGGAAAATTTCGCGACTCGGTCCGCGGTGTTTGGAAGGGCGATGAAGGGCACATTGGCGAAATGGCGAATC
>DATDAJ010000360.1:0-2922 GCA_036525475.1 Candidatus Udaeobacter sp. | reverse complement strand
GGCGGCATGAAACAAAGCGGCGTTGGCCGCGAAGGCGGCGAAGAAGCGCTGAGGTTTTTCACCGAGCCCAAGAACGTTTGCATCGCGAAGTGAATCTTTTGAGTCGGCTGAAGTTGAGAGTTGATAGTTGCTTGATGAGAGTCGCGAATGAGCAAGAGCATTCGCGGGAGTTGTCTGTGTGGCGGCGTGCGGTTTGAAGTTGATCCGCCATTCATTCAAGCGAGCCACTGTCATTGCGAACGTTGCCGCAAGCATTCCGGAACGGCCGTTTGCACTCAGGCACGTGTGTTGCGCGAGCAGTTCCGTCTGCTTCAAGGCAAGGAATTGATTAAGGTCTATGGAAAAGGCGAAGGCGCGATTAAAGCGTTCTGTTCAAATTGCGGTTCGAGTTTATTCGGCGGCGATTGGCCGGACGGCCCGCAGGTATCGATTCGAATGGGTGCGTTCGACGATGATCCCGGAATTCGACCGCAATTTCATACGTTCGTCGCCGATCGCGCGCCGTGGGACACGATCACCGATGATCTTCCACAGTATCCGGAACGACGGACATGAACAAAGTCAAAGCAGTTGAGGGTTGAGAGCTGAGGGTTGAGTGTCAGACATGTGTCGAGCCATCAAGACCCTGCATAATTTTTCACCACCAGCGACGAATGACGAGATTCGCGCTTCATCGCTCCAATTTGTTCGGAAGCTTTCCGGATTTACAAAGCCATCGCGCGCAAACGAAGAAGCATTCAATCGCGCGGTGGATGACGTGGCCCATGCCGCGCACCATCTTCTTGAATCGCTGGTCACCAATGCGCCGCCGCGGGATCGCGAAACGGAAACGTTGAAGGCGAAAACGCGATCAGTGAAGCGATATGGGACAGCAAAGACCGTCGCGGCCTAACGAATTATTCAACGTCGTTGCTCAGGAAACATTTTCATTAGCTTGAGAGTTACAAAATGAAAACGATTACCGGTGGCTGCGCCTGCGGCGCGATTCGTTATGAAGTTACAGCGGAACCAATTGTGACATTCAATTGTCACTGTCGCGACTGCCAGAAAACAACCGGCGGAGCGTACACTCCTGTTTTTTACGTCCCGGCGAACGGGTTCAAGATTACCAAAGGCACCCCGAAATATTACGGCACAACCAGCGAAATGATGGGCGACAATGTGCGCGGTTTTTGTCCGGAATGCGGTTCGCGATTGTTTGGGGGCAAGACAGATTTCGGACAAGGCATCGCGGCTGGGACTTTGGACGATCCGAGCTTGTACAAACCGCAGCACGAAATTTGGACGTCCGACGCGCAACCATGGGACGCGATGGATCCTAAGCTGCCGAAGTTCGAGAGATACGCGCCGCGGGAATGAGCGGCACATGCGAAAGCAAACGGGAGCTTGAACCGATTGGAGCGTCTCCGCACGCAAAGCGCATAACGAGTTATTAGTTTTCTCGGGCCGTTGCTGCAACCAGCTTGACCAAGGGTTGAAGGAAACGCTGTAATCAGGCGAATCTGCGATTAGCCTCATTAGAGGTATCGGAGCCGACCCATGGAACCATCAACCATAAGCGGCACGAATTTGCGCACGGCGTTCGTCTTGTTGCTCGTGGTGGCGGTTACAGCGTTGTTTTTGGCCGTCACGTGGCCGTTTTTGAAACCGCTTCTTCTCGGCGCGTTACTCGCTGGGTTGTTTCATCCGCTCTACCGCTGGATTACCCGGCTGCTGGGCGGCCGCCGATCACTGGGTGCAGCAGTCACCTTGTTGGTAATGCTCGTTCTTGGTCTTGGCCCAGTCAGCGCATTTTTAGGGATCGTTCTGCAACAGGCGCTGACCATGAGTGACCAGGCCCTACCGTGGCTGAATCAACACCTTGGTGCCGCTACCGCCTTCAATGTGCAGGAGTGGGTGGTGCAAAAATTTCCGGCACTGGCTAAATACATGCCCAGCCAGGAGCAACTGCTGGAACAAGTCGGCACCGCCGCCAAAACCGCCGGTACATTTCTTGTCGGTTTCGCCTCGCGCATGACTGCCACCACAGCTGCGTTCCTCCTCAACTTGTTTGTGATGCTTTACGCCATGTTTTTCTTTTTCAGAGACGGCGACAAAATTCTGGAACGCATTTTTTATTACACTCCGTTAAGCGATGAGGATGAGACGCGAATGCTCACCCAGTTCGCTTCGATCACGCGGGCAACCGTCAAAGGGACGCTGGTAATCGGCATCATTCAAGGCGCGTTGGCCGGCATCGCTTTTTGGGTAGCGGGAATCGAGGGAGCGGCTCTGTGGGGAACGATCATGACGATTCTTTCGATAATCCCCGGGATCGGTGCCGCCCTGGTGTGGGTGCCGGCTGTTATCATTCTGTTTGTCACCGGGCACTATCTAACGGCAACCTTGCTGGCGGCGTGGTGCGCTGCTGTGGTCGGCACTGTCGATAATTTCCTACGACCAATGCTTGTAGGGAGAGACGCGAAAATGCCGGACCTTCTCATTTTGATTGGCACTCTGGGCGGACTGTTCCTCTTTGGTCCGATGGGATTCATCGTCGGACCGATTGTCTGCGGACTCTTTCTTACTGTTTGGGACATTTACGGCGCTACTTTCAGGGAAATCCTGCCGCCGGTAACAAGCTTCCGTCGATCGAACCAGGATGCATCGGCAATCGCCCCGCAAGAATCGTCGGATCAATAAATTCCGCTTTGTGCTAACTGGAAAATATGCGTTGCCTTAATCCGTCTAGTCGGGCAGTAAATACGCAATAAACGAAACCTTCAAAAGCGAACGAGCACCCGAACCGGTGGGCGCATTTCCGCACGCCAAGCGGGTGGGCGAACTGTCCGTGCAATTCGCGTGGCGCGACGGCTTTTTTTCCTTAGCTGCTCCTCGGAAAGCTGTCTTCGGCTGGTTTATCCGGCAAAGTAAAACTAAATT
>DATDAJ010000359.1:0-8744 GCA_036525475.1 Candidatus Udaeobacter sp. | reverse complement strand
GTGTCGATCTCGTCGAACACAAGCAATGGAATTGCGTCATGCACGGCCAGCGCGGATTTGATCGCCAGCATCAGTCGTGAAATTTCGCCGCTCGATGCGATCGCGCGAAGCGGTTTGAGGGGTTCGCCCGGATTTGGCGAGAACAATAATTCTACCGAATCAAATCCATTCGGGCGCGGATCGTCGAGCGCGCTAAGCTTTGCTTCGAATTCTGACTGACGAAACCCAAGGTCGCGCAAATTTCGCCGAATATTCTCCGAAAGTTTTGGCGCAAACTTTAGGCGGGATTTGCGCAGCGCTTCGCCGGTGCGGTTCATTTGCGAGCGAACATTTTCGATGTCTTTCGTAAGTCGCTCCAACTCTGCGTCCCGCCCTTCAATTTTGCGCATCCGCTCAGCCGCGCGGTCACCGAACGCGATCACGTCGGCAATTGAACCGCCGTATTTGCGCTTCAGCGTTTCAAACAGCGAAACGCGTTGTTCAAGTGCGACGAGTTGTTCCGGATCGAGATCGAATTTCTCGACATAAGTCGAGAGAGTGCGCGCGATTTCGGAAAGCTCGACCACAGCGGCGGCGTGCGCCGTCGAGAATTGTGCGACTGAGCTGTCGATCTTTTCCAATTCTCGAAGCAGCCGTTGCGTTTCCGCGAGCTGTAAGAGAACGGAATCGTCTGCTTCGGAAAGTTTGTTCGCGATCGCGCTGGCGAGCTCAATCAGCCGTTTGCTGTTGCTGGCGAGTTTGTAGCGCTTATCGATCTCTTCTTCTTCGCTCCCGACGAGTTTCGCAGATTTGATCTCGGTGATTTGGTGCCGAAGCAAATCCAGTTCCTGTTCGCGCGCTGTTTCCGCCGTGTTGAGCGCGGCATGTTCGGCGAGCAATGTCTGTAATTGCCGATAAAGTGCTTGATATTCCTCGAGCTGTGGTTCGGCGCGCGCGAACGAGTCGAGCAAGCTCAATTGCCTGTCAGGCGATAGTAACGACTGGTGATCGTGCGGGCCATGGAGATCGACAAGTTCGTCTCCTAAATTTTTCAATACTGACAGTGTCGTTGGCGACCCGTTGATGAACTGCCGATTAGTCCCGGTCGAGGAGAGTGTCCGCTTCAGGATCAAATCGTCTTCGCATGGCTCTACGCCCGCTTCGGTCAGCGTCGGATTGAGCTTTTGCAATTCCGCGCCACTAAAGATGGCTTCGACGGTACAAAGATCAGCACCGGTGCGAATCAGCGATTTGTCCGCGCGCTCACCCAGCAAAAGTTGCAGCGCACCTATGATGATGGATTTCCCCGCGCCGGTTTCGCCCGTGACCGCGACAAACCCCGCCCCCAACTGCCATTCGAGTTCTTCCACGAGCGCAAGATTTCTAATTCGCAATAGTGTGAGAACGGCAGACATCGGAGAGGTTGAGACTTGTTGGTTGAGAGTTCAGAGATCAGCTTCCGCAGATTTCAAATCTTCAGCGATTTACTTTCAACTTGAAAGCTTTCCCCATCGCGTGCGCGAGAGACTCCGAGTGATAAATCTGCTGGAATTTCCGAGCGGTCTCGCCTTGTCCCTAAGCCTTGAGAAGAGGATTGAAACCGGCCTGCTGAAAATGATGATCCGTCGTGAAAGCATCGCGAATGCGGAGCTCGCGCATGACAGCGAAACTGACGCAATCGGTGAAAGACCATTCTTTGTCGTTATGTTTGCGAAACCAGTTAGCGGCGGCGTGAAAACGCGCGGGATCAATCCATTCCAGCCGGAGCGCTTCGCTGCGTTCGATCGTATCAAGAAAGTCTGTGGCGACGCGATAACTGTGGCGCGCAAGCAACAGAGTAATGGTTTCGTCGGCCACATATTCGGTGGTGAGGAAATGGCGGCGTTTTCGTGCTAACTCCTGCTGAAGCCGCAGTGCGGGTCTATGGTGTGCATCGCCCGCGTCCCACAAGGCGAGGAAGCCGGCGGTATCGACAAAAACCTCAACTGCCGCCATAGACGATGCGATCGATATCGGTGTGTCTCGTTTTTCCTTTAGGACTGGCCATGGCGCGGGAACCGATGGTCAGAAACGGATCATTTGACGAAACGTTATCCGACGCTGTGGTCAGTGGCTCGAGGCGCGCGGCACGCTTGCCTCGATGCGAGAGGACGAACCGTTCGCCTTTGGCAATACGACGCAGAACGGATTGCGCATTCTGACGAAATTCAAGCATCGTAATCGTTTTCATTTAGCATGAAGTTTAACTTCAAGTTAATCTTGTGGCAAGTCTGCTTCTTGTTGTGACACGGATGACGATTGATTTCCCCCCAGCGGTTTCACCTGTCGCTGCTCTAAGCCAAAACGCTGTTATGGTTTTTATCAGCGACACGTTGAGACCTCACAATGTCCATTCCACCGACATAATCCGCCGTTGAGTCTTCACCGAGTGATTCCGCGTTCGCTTTTTTCAATAAATTGAATGAGTTCGGTGATCTCTTCTGTCTGGGGCAGTTCTTTCTGCATCGCTTCGATTGCCTGGCGTCGGTTGTATTTGGAGCGGTAAATCAGGCGAAAGGCTTCTTTGATCAGCTTAACACTTTCAGGCGGGTAATTTTTCCGTTCCAAACCAATGAGATTAACGCCGCGAATCTCAGCCGGGTTGCCGTCCGCGATCATGAACGGTGGAACGTCCTGGACAATTTTTGAGCAACCGCCGGTGATGGCGAATCGTCCGATTCGGCAAAATTGATGTACTGCAGTGAGGCCGCCCATTACCGCGTTGTTTCCCACCTGAACGTGGCCCGCTAATGTGCCGTTATTAGAAAAAACGACGTGGTCGCCCACACTGCAATCGTGCCCGATATGACTGTAAGCGAGAAAATTCCCGGAGTTGCCGATCCGTGTTTTGCCTTCGCTGGTCGTGCTGCGATTCACGGTAACGAATTCGCGAAAGGTGTTCTCGTCGCCGATTTCCAGATACGTCGGTTCGCCGCGATATTTTAAATCTTGTGTTTGCTGGCCAATCGAGCAGTAAGCGTAAAACTTGTTTTTCGCGCCAGCCTTCATCGGTCCGCAAAGCGTGACGTGATGCTGCAGCCAACAATCTGGACCGAGGACAACATTGGAATCGATGACGCAATACGGCCCGACGATTGTTCCCGCCCCTAGTTCCGCGGCAGGATCAACGATTGCGGTCGGGTGAATCTGCACGTCAGACATAATGACAAATGACCAATGACGAATGACGAATCAATGACGAAACTCGAAGCTCAAAATGTGTGCGGCGACAAATTTTTGTCATTCGCCATTCGGAATTCCTTCGTCGTTTGTCATTCGTGCTTCGTCATTCACCTCATTTATCCAAGAACGTGAACATCAACTCGCCTTCGGAGACGACTGCGTCGTTGACTACGCAGTAGCACTTCGTTTTCGCCATGCGATTGCCGCGCGCTCTCGTCAGCTCGGCGTGGATGAAAATCGTGTCGCCCGGAAAAACTGGTTTGCGAAATTTCACCTCATCCGCGCTCATGAAATAGCCGACACGACTCGTAGTCTTCGTCAATTTGAACAAAAGAATACTGGCCACTTGCGCCATCGCTTCTACTTGCATTACTCCGGGCATGACTGGATGACCCGGGAAATGCCCCTGAAAAAACGGCTCGTTAATCGTGATGGATTTTATGGCCGTAATTTTATTTTCGCCCTCGAAACCGATGACCCGGTCAACCATCAAAAAAGGGTAGCGGTGTGGAAGGACCTTCATCACTTCGCCAGTGTCCAGACCGGAATCGCCTATTGGGATGGCACGCGATGCGCTCATCGCGGTTCTCCGCGTCTGCTCGCGAGCCAGCGCGCGAGCCAATTCCGCATTCGCAGAATGTCCGGGCTTCACTGCCACCACGTGACCGCGGATACGGCGACCGACTAGCGCGAGATCGCCGATAATATCGAGGATTTTGTGCCGTACGAATTCGTCTGAGAAACGCAATGGTTCCTTGCTTAAAATCGCCTCGCCGCGCACGACAATCGCATTTTCAAGGCTGCCGCCCTTGATCAGATTTTTATCCATGAGTGGCTCAACATCCTCGTAGTAAACAAATGTGCGTGCCGGAGCGATCTCGCATTCGAAAATCGACGGCGTAATTTCCAATGACAAAAACTGCGTGAATTGATTGTTTGGTCCGGCCTGTGTGCACGAAATGCGAAATTTGTCGTCCGGCAGTAAAACGAGCAGCGCACCTGTTTTCACTTCCACGTGCATCGGTTCGCGCACGTCGAAAAATTTGCGCGGCTCCTCCTGAGCTGCTACGCCGGCCTTTTTGATGAGATCGACATACGGTTGCGCGCTTCCGTCTCCGATTGGCGGCTCGTTTGCGTCCATTTCCACGATGGCGTTGTCCACGCCCATTGCCGCGAGCGCGGCCAGTACATGCTCGACTGTATGAACTCGCACCGAGCCTTCGCCGATCGTCGTGGAGCGCTCGACAGTCTTGAGGTTCTCAATTTTGGCGTCGATCGTTGGCTCATCCTGCAAGTCTTTGCGCTTGAATTTAATTCCATGATCCACCGGCGCTGGATGCAATCTAAGCGTAGCTTTTTCACCGGTGTGCAGCGCAGTGCCGGTAAAACCGGCAACCTTACCAACAGTCTGCTGAAATTCAGGCGTAGATGGCATTTGTGATTAGCAATCGCTTGCGTTGTAGCGGTGCTTGTGTCAAGCACCGTTCTTTATTTCGGCGGTTAGAGACTGCGGCTACGGTTCATTTCAATTCAAATTCGCCACAATCGAAAGCCATCATCTGGTCAACATTCGAGACGCGAAACTGATGCACGCTCGTGCCGTCATCCTGCCAAATATCCACGACGTTCTCACTTTTGGCTGCGATATCCGCGCGCGTCACATTCGATGTCTCACTGACTTTGAACAGAGGCAGACTGTCGCTGGTTTTCAGGTAACTTCCCTCGCTATTAAATCCAATACCGAGGTCGATAACCGGCCTCTTGTCTTTCCGCAAAGGATTGCGGACCAGTCTGACCTTGACCACGTTCGCTTCGATTTGAGAAGGTGACGAAGTTTCACCGAGATCTTCGCGTTTTAGAGGACCGACCAAGTACCCGCGTGCGTGATATCGTCCAGGGGGCATGTCCTGCTGCCAATCATCCTTTCCATCCCATCGCGTCACGAGCGAATCAGGGCCAATCGTGAAGTCGTTCAATTGCGCGTTCTGATGCAGGACACGTACGATTTTGCCGGCTTGATCATAGATCCCAAGGCTGATCGTGCCGTCCATTGGCGGAGGAATGAAACTGATGCGGACGCTTCTCGCTGGCGAAGGTGAAGGCGTTTGCTCCGGGGTCGGCGAGGGCGGCACAGATTGTTCCGGCGAAATCGAGGGAGAAGGAGATTCCCCCGATGCTGGCGAAGGAGTTGGAGTGGGCGATTCCTGTGCCGCGGCGGTTGCCGCAAAAGCAACGCAAAAGACCAAAGTGACAATCTGGAAAGGGCGACCCGCGATCTTTGATTTAAGCATAGTAGCGCCAGTTCACGTTCGGAAAAATGTTGTCCCGCCATTCGCAGTCGCGCAGAAATTCTTCATCGAGATCATTTGTGACAAACTGATCGTGCAGACGGTTGAAACGAGCAAGGTGATCGAGCGTGCGTTGAGTGGCGTATTCGCGGGCCGTCCCGGTTTTCATTAGGAATGCCCAGTCACTTGATTGCGCCAGCAAAAGCTCGCGGGCGAGTTGTTTGAGTACGCGGTCGCAAGTGTCTGTCATGTTTGAGCCGCCTTCTTCATACCCTTCTGCGACTTCGCACATCCGCAGAGCTGCCGCATTGAGTTGCGGATAAATCCAGGCGTTACTCGGATCGAGCCAGACGCCGAGATGGCCGTTCTCACCCCACGTCGAGGCAGCGGGCTCAACAATTTGCTGCGTTGGATGCGTGGCCAAATATTCACTCGGTGTTGTGAGCCGAAAATCTCGTTCGTTAGCTGCGTGACGAATGAATTGTTCCAGGAACATTGCTCCTTCGAACCACCAGTGCCCAAACAATTCTGCATCGAAGGGCGCGACGATGATCGGGTCGAAACCGGGTTCGCCGACTTCGCGAATCTGCTCACGGCATTGTTCAAAAAAGTGAATTGCGTGTTGTGCTGCGGCATTTTCGGCTGCCGTTCGGTCATACAGCTGTTTTTCATCGCCGGGTCCAGTGATCCGATGGTATTTTACACTGGAGAATTTTCTAGTTCCGCGCGCGATCGCTCCCAAATCTTCCATGGGCAGATCAAAACCGATGTCGCGATAAAAATCCCGGTAAGCAGGGTCGCCGGGATAGCCTTCGTGCGCACTCCAGACTTGGCGGCTGACCTGGGGATCGCGTGCGAAAGCAGCCGGCCCCGCTGGCGTATAACAGGGAGCGTAAATGGAGCGGCACGGGCGCGGCGTTCCAAAGAGCAACCCGTGCGCGTCGAGAACGAACCAGCGGAGATTCGCTTCCTGTAGAATCGATTCCAAACCGGGAGCGTAAGCGCATTCGGGTAACCAGACTCCGGCGGGTTCCCCGTCGAAAAGTTCGACATAAATGTCGCGGCCGATCAAAACCTGCGCACGCGCTGCGCGAGGCGATTGCTGCTGAAGGATCGGCAGCACGCCATGTGTTGCCGCGCTGGCGATGATTTCTAGCGCGCCCGTTTGTCGCAGCTCACGGATGATCGAGAGCAGATCGCACTTCCATTCATCCACGAAGTGGCGGTGAGTTTCTGAAAAGAGATCAATGTAAAATTCAGCCAGCTCGTAGAGCTGCGGATGTTTGCGATTTCGCTTTCGTTCGCGCGCAGCAAGATCGATCAAAAGATGCAGGTGTTGGACATAACGCTCGCATAACAGCCGATCCTGAAGCATTGCGCAGAGCGTCGGCGTAATCGACATCGTGAGTTTGAACGGCACAAAATCGTCAATCAGTCGCTGCATCATGCGCAGCAGCGGGATGTACGTTTCGGTGATCGCCTCAAACAACCACTCTTCCTCGATGAAATGCTCGTGCTCAGGATGACGAACGAACGGGAGATGCGCGTGAAGAATAAGAGCGAAATGGCCGGGCATTGCGGAACACTAGAAGAGCGGCAAACGACAGGGCAAGGTGGATCGGCTTCTCCGAAGACGATGTCAATTTTAGCGCCGAAGGCGCAATTACTTACTTTGGCAACGCGTTGAAGACAACGCGTTCCACCTAGAGCGTCCGGCAAAAGTCTTGGAAGCGGTCCAAGCCCTTTTTGATCACGTCAAGGCTGGTCGCGTAACTGAACCGAATGGTGCGATCGTCGCCAAAGGCAGCCCCCGGCACCACGGCGACGTTTGCTTTGCTCAGCAAACGATCTGCGAAATTCTGGGATGTGAGTCCAAGCTGGCTGATGTTGACCAAGATATAAAACGCCCCCTGTGGTTTGACCGCAGTGATATTGGATATCTTCGAGAGGCGGTCGAACATGTAGTTGCGTCGCATATCGAATTCCTCGCGCATATCGGCGAGCGGTTGTTGATCGCCTTTAAGCGCGGCAAGCGCGCCGTATTGGGAAAAGGACGACGGGTTCGAACTGGTATGGCTCTGGATTGAATCGACGGCTCTCGCGACCGCATCGGGCGCGGCGAGATAACCGAGTCGCCAGCCTGTCATCGCGTAGGATTTGCTAAATCCGTTGATCGTAATTGTGAGATCGTACGCTTCCTTCGACAAGGAGGCGATGCTCACATGTTTGACGTCGTCGTAAACGAGCTTCTCGTAAATCTCGTCGGACAAGACATAAATGTCTTCTTCCGCGGCGACGCTGACGATTGCCTCCAATTCTTCACGCGTATAAACAGATCCCGTTGGGTTGCCCGGGCTGTTCATGATCAACATCTTCGTGCGTGGCGTCATCGCGTTTTCGAAATCTTCCGGGCGCATTTTCCAAGCATTGCGCTCGCTGGTGGGCACGATTACAGGCTCAGCGCCGACTAACCGCACCATGTCGGGGTAGCTGACCCAATATGGGGCAGGAATTATGACTTCATCGCCGGGCTGACAAGTCGCTAGAATCGCATTGTAGCATGCGTGTTTCGCGCCGTTACTCACCACGACCTGACCGGCGCGGTAAGTCAGTCCGTTGTCGGCTGCCAGTTTGTCCGCGATGGCCTGGCGCAGTTCCGGAATGCCAGCGCTTGGCGTGTATTTCGTAAAACCAGCTTCCAAAGCCTCGATTGCGGCCCTCTTTATGTGCTCTGGTGTATCAAAATCCGGTTCGCCTGCACCGAAGCCGCAGACGTCGATGCCTTCGGCTTTCATGGCTTTCGCCTTGCTATCGATTGAGAGAGTCAACGACGGAGTCAGTTGAGCGGCGCGTTCAGAAATTTCCATGGCAATCAAGTGGTCCACAAATGGGAGCGCATACTATTGGCGACGGTAGAAGTTTTCAATCAGAGGTTTGAAATTATTTTCTTCGACTCGAATGATCGCCATTTCGCGTTTCGCGTTCTCGACGGAATCCGACGCATGCGCGGCGTTAACCATAATCGTTTGTCCGAACTCTTTCCGAATGGACCCCGGCGGCGCTTTTGCCGGATCAGTGGGGCCGAGGACGTCGCGAATTTTGCGCACCGCGTCCACGCCCTGGTAAACAATGGCAATCGATTTCTCCGTTCCAGGCGCATCGCGTTCGTCTTGATGACATTCGCTGGGCTTTTTGCCGGCCATAAACTCGATGATGCTCTCCCAGTTTTCGCGGCCGCTTTTCGAACCAAGCTTT
>DATDAJ010000358.1:0-5935 GCA_036525475.1 Candidatus Udaeobacter sp. | reverse complement strand
ATACGTGAGGTTAACTCCGCGCGAATGCAGCGAAGCGAGTTAATCTCACGTTGAGCCGATGAAGGACCGCCGAACAGAACGCGACACGCATGGTCTTCGCCTTCGCACGCTTGGGGCAACACCGCCGCGAGCGGTGATCGGGTTGGAAGCGGAATTTAATCTTTTCGTTAACGGCCGCAGACGGCGTCCGGAAAAAGTCTTTGGTGATCCCAGCCGGCTGGTGCGACGGCGAATGATTCCGCGCACCGGCAAATCGTTTCAATTGCCCGCCGGCGGTGCAATTTATTTCGACACCGGTGTGATCGAAGTCGCCACCCCCATCGTCGAATTCGAGCCGGGCTGTTGTTATCGCGCGACGTGTTTGTTGTGGGAGCAGATCCGCTATCTGCGACGGGAGCTGGATCACTGGGCCAGGCGACACAAATGTCAGTGCACGCTTCAGGGTTTCAGCACGCATTACAATTTTTCGTTTCTAACCGCGCAAAACTCCGAGCTTCGAAATGCCAGGACGCTTGCATATCTGCTGGCACACATCTTGCCGGTGCCCGTGATTTTGCTGGCAACGAACCGGCAGAGCAGCGCAGTCGGTGTGCGCCCGCGCGGAAACCGGGTCGAAGTCACAGTTGATTTCACGCCGGATGCTGCGTTGATGCTGGCGACGACTGCGTTCATCGCGGGCACCATGGGAACGGTGCTGCGTTGGGGAGATTTTCGTCTGAGACAATTGGGGCGGCACGGACTCCCTCGCATCGCGCGATTTCATCTGCGAAAACATTCGTCGCGACGCGGTTGGCGCGTCACCGCTGATTCGTTAGGCAGAAATCCATTCACATCTGATATCAACGAGTCGCTTTGGAAACTGCGTGACGATCGAACGCTAAGCCTGCGCGCAATTGCTGCTGAAAGTTTGCGGCCGTTTCGCCAGCGAATTCGACGAATCAGTGATTCGAGCACACTGGAGCACATCGCCGCGGTGTTCGCCGGCGATGCGCGCTCGCTTCTCGACTTCGAGAAGCGCCCCGACGTTTATGACGACGTCGGGCATGGAATTGATTGGGGTCGCCGCCGAATGCGACGCTGGCCACGGTCCAAATACGAAAAAGTCATCCATCGCGTGATCGCACGCGAACCGATGCGTATTGGACAGAAACGCTATCGGGTAGATCGGATGAACGGCTGGTATCAGATCGATTTTCGAGAAGTGGGAACCAAACGTCGCCGAACGTTTAATCTCGATGAATTGGTACGGATGTCGGCTGCAAGAAAGCCAGCTGCCGTTGCGTCACGGAAACGCAAGCCTGCCAAAAAAGCCCCGCGTCGAAAGCGCCTGAATTAAGCGGTGTCTGCTGTAGCCCTGTGGGCCGTTCAGAGTTGGACCGGCCACAGGCCGGTGGCTACATCTACAAGCCTATCAATTCCCGCACGTATTTCACGGGTGGGCTGCCGTAAGAGATGACCTGATCGTTGTATTTTTTGAGATTGAACTGGTCGCCGAGTTTTTTCTGTTCGGCAGCGCGCAAATCGAGATGTTCCGTGGCGCCTACGAAATAGGTGGATAACTGCGCCGAAGTAAGCCGGGCGCGTTTCCATTTCGCCACCGCTTCGCCCTCCTGCTGGTAACCTTCTTTGGTCATCAAATCCATCGCTTCCTTTTCACTCATGTTTCCGGCGTGGATGCTTTGATCGAGAATTGCGTTACAGATCGCGCGTAGCCGCATCTTCAATTGCTGCATCTTAACCTCGGGTCCGCCGTATCCCTGTTCCGCCATCACCTGCTCGCAATAAACCGCCCAGCCCTCAATGAAGGGGCCGCTCTGGAAAATTGCGCGAACCAGCGTCGGCGCGCGAAATTCATTCGAGCGCGCGAGTTGCAGAAAATGCCCCGGCATCGCCTCATGCACGGTCAGATCGCGAATCATGTAGTTGTTGTATTCCCGGAAGAACGATTCCTTCCGCTCTTTCGACCAATCCTTCGGCGTAGGCGCGACGGCGAAAAATGTTTTGCCGTTTTTCTCAAGTGGCCCCGGCGCATCGCAATAGGCAATGGCGACGCCATGTTTAAATTCCGGCATTGCGATCACGTCTAGCAGCACGATTGGAACGTTGACCACATCGTGTCGCTTCACGAAATCTGTCGCTTCTGTGACAACTTTCTTCGCATAATCAACCACAGTGGCGTCGTTAGGATGTTGCTCCGCAAGCTTGTCCAACACCGCGGCCGTCACTTTGTGTTTGTCTGCGACAGTTTGTTGATCCGCGTTCGGAAAATATTTTTTGTAAAGCGGCAACGCCGTTTCGTAGATGGCGGTTTGTGTTTGTTCCAGGTCGGCCTTTGCCCGTTTCAAGATTTCTTCCATCGGCAAATCCGACGCCAATGCGAAGCGCAGTTTCTTCCTGTACTTCTGCCCGCCGAGACGGAAATCGCCGTCGGAGCGGGGGAGCAGATCGTTCTGGAGCCATTTTTTATAGTCCTCGAGCGCCGCAGCGGTTTTGTCCTGCAACGGGGCCAGGTCCTTCTTCATTTGCGGCGCCTGATCCAGTAGAGGGGCGAGCTCTGCCCGCACGAGATTGATTGCGCCCTGTGTCTGCTCAATCGCGGTCTCGGTGTGAATGCGCGGCGAATGTTGCAGATTTGCTTTCGCTTGGGCGATGACGCCCGGGATCTTTTCCAAGCGCTGGCGCAAACTCGGGATCCGTTTTTCGGCCGGCGCGAAATCGCGCGCGACCAAAAGATAGAGGCTGTTGGCCAGGCTCTGCATGTAAACCAACGGATTCCACTCCGGCTCCTTCAGCTCTTCGGCGCGGAAGATTTCGTAATCGATGTTCTCTTTGAGGATGCGAAAATCGATATTGTTGGCGCCCGTCAGTTGCGATCCATCGATGGCGTTCAGCTTGTCGCGAAATTCTTTTTGCGTGGCGAGGTCTTTCGCTCGCGCTCCGGCCGAATGGTCGGTCAACTCACCATCGAAACGATGGTCGCCGAGCTCAGTCGCCTGCTCGGGATTGGCCTGTAAATATTGTTCGACGTAATCGTGGGCAACCTTTTGGAAAGCGTCGTCTTGCGAGGTCCCAAATGTGTTTGAAATCGACAACGACAAGGCGGCCGCGACCGCGATAATGATTTTCATTCGACCTCAGCTCGGTGTGCCGCCGTGAAGAATAGGTTCGGTGGCAACTTCATCGGGCGTGAGCTGTGATTGCAGGTAAGTGCGCCCTTTATAAAAGCAAGCCACGATAGTGAAAACAATAGCTGCTCCGAACATCAACCAGGTGAAAAAGGTAAAGTACTGATAAGCACTGACCTTTTGAGCGCCACCTGCGTGCAAGATCCATTTATTGACGAGCCCGACGAAAAGTTCGC
Source organism: Candidatus Udaeobacter sp. (assembly GCA_036525475.1). Lineage (GTDB taxonomy): Bacteria > Verrucomicrobiota > Verrucomicrobiia > Chthoniobacterales > UBA10450 > Udaeobacter. Next base: position 2,574 of record DATDAJ010000358.1, on the reverse strand, counting down.
CTGAAGCGACAGTCAACAGCCACAATGCCATCACCGAGCTCTTCATCGAATTCGGCGCCTGGGTGTAGGAAAATTCCAGTCCGGTGATCGAAACCATCGCTTCACCAAGCGTAAGGATGACGTAAGCGAGCAATTGCCAATTAATACTCGGCTTCAGTCCCGCGTCGATCTGTCCCTGGATCCAAATAATCACGACAAACGACAACGCCGTGATATAAAGGCCGATCCCAATTTTGCGGAGCGGCGTGAGTCGGAAAACCTTGTCGATCGCTGGATAGATCACGTAGTTCACGATCGGAATGAAAATCAAAATGAGAATTGGGTTTGCGGTTTGCACCTGGGCAGCGATCAAGTTCATGCCCATCCAATGCAGGTCCATTTTCTCGGCTTGCAACGTCCATTCAGCGCCGTTGCTCATTCCCCAAAGCGCCCAGAAGACCAAAATAAAAACGTAAACCATCGCGATTCGGCCAAGCGTAAGGAGACCTTCCTTGCTGAATGTCTCTTTCAAATAACCAAGGCCGGCAGGCGGCACGTGCACCATTTTCTTGCGACCGCCCCAGAAGAACAAAGTAGCGATAACCATCGCTATGCCGGGAATTCCAAACGCCCAGCCGGGCCCCCACTTCGGATTCGCAAGGAGCCATGGACAAAGAATCGAAGAGATGAAGGAGCCGGCGTTGATGGAGAAGTAAAACCAGCCAAACATTTTGGAGAGCAAATGTTTGTTCGATTCGCCAAATTGATCGCCCACATTGGCCGACACGCATGGTTTGATGCCGCCGGCGCCCAAACAAATCAGGAACAATCCGATCGCTAGCATTGTGCGTTGACCAATCGCGATTCCCCACGACGTGGCCATGCACGCGAGCGTGAGGTTGCCCAGGCAGTAAACGATCGAAAGCGACAGAATCGTCCGATATTTGCCGAGCCAACCGTCGGCCAAAATCGCGCCGAGAATTGGAAGGAAATAGACGCCGAACACGAAATAATGCGTGTACATGTACGCCTCGTTCTCCTGCATCGGCGCCAGCACACCCGAATGGTTCAGGATGTAATGCGCCATGAAAACGGTCAGGACCGATTTCATGCCGTAGTAGGAGAAACGCTCAGCCGCTTCGTTGCCGATGATGTAGGGAACCCCCGGCGGCATCCCGGCCAGGTTCGGTGGTGACCTCATGTATTTGTGGCTAGCCATGTGATCTCCTTTGCCTAACGAGCTTCGTGTGGAACTTCAGCCGGGGTCTCTGAAGTCGAATGTCCCTCAGAGTGTTCTGGCGCATCCGACCAGACCTTTGCCGGATCCGGTTGTTCCCTCTGAACTTCCGGCATCTGGCCGATCGGGTGTTTTTCGCAAGAAGTGGAAAACAGGGCCGTCGCAAAGAAAACAGCGAGGATGCCCTGGCGAAGGAAGGAACCCATAATGCGCTGGCACAGTTATCAGTCTCCGCCGCCATGCGCAAGGATGAAAGCGCAGTGGTAAGGCGCGACCCAGTTTACCCGCCGTACGCGGGCCGGGCGCGCCGAATCGTTGGATCACGATCACGATTACGAACAAGAGCATGAGCATGAGCATGAGCACGAGTAAGAGCAAGAGGCAGAGGAAGAGTTGTGATTGAAAGACGCCTGCATGGCATTACTATCACACGCGGTGGGCCGCACAGAAAGACTCAGCGCATGGAACGAAGTGTTCGCTCTCGTTCTGCTTTTTGCCGGCACGTTGCTGTTTTTCGCGCTGATTTCCTATACGCCGAACGATATACCGTCGTGGCTCTGGTTTAGTCACGTTTCACCGGCGAATCACCCTGCACAAAATTTCATCGGGCCGCTTGGAGCGATCGTTGCAGGCATTTGCTATCAGTTAATCGGCGTCTTCGCTTCGCTATTACTGGCAGCGGTTCTGCTAGGATTCGGCGCCGCGAAATTATTTTATCCTCGATTGCGTTTCGTGCCGCGGATCCCGTGGATCGTTTTGTTTCTCATCTCTGGTGCGTGCCTCGATCAAGCCTGGGGGATCACACACTTGCTTGGGAGGACAGTACCGGTGGACATTCAAGGGCCGGGCGGCCTCATTGGGTACCGATTGTCCGATGAACATCGCGGCCTGCTTCCTGCCGCTCTCGGACCGGTCGGTTCGGTTCTTCTCCTCGTCGCGGTTTATTTGACCACGCTGATTTTGGTTACGGGTTTGCGCCCGATTCATCTTGTTCGCGAGATGGTCAACCTTTCGCGCCGGAGCGTGGCGAAGCTGTACGAATGGCGCGTGCGCCGAACGATTCGAAAGTCGGATCTCAAGGAACAACTGAAGACCCAGAAGGGGCGGAGGGCGCTTGAAGCGCTACAGAAGCAACTCAAAAAGAAAGGGGTTCCTGTGCCTGAACCTGTAGCGACAATGATTTCGCCGGATGAACTGGCGAATCGGCCCGCGCCGAAAGTCGTCGATACGACAGTGCCGTCGACTGAGCCGGTGGCAAGTCGGCGCAGACCTTCTCTCGCGGAGCTGCGCGCAAGTGAAGAAAAATCGAAGGCGGCCCCCAGTCCGAGCAGTGCCACTTCCAGCTGGGAAGATTACGT
>DATDAJ010000357.1:0-6504 GCA_036525475.1 Candidatus Udaeobacter sp. | reverse complement strand
GGTCCAGGCGATTCCCATATTTGTGGTGTGCAAGATTCGTCCGCCCCAGCCCACCGCGAACCCAAAGTTTGTTGTATTTGTTACTGGGAAATCAACACCCTCTATTGGCTGATCGAAGAAGAGTGTCGACCAATTCACACCGCCGTCGGTGGTCCTCGCAATCGCTCCTCTCCCGTCAAAAACGAACCCTGAGACGACACCCGTATTTACATCGAGGAAACGGAGATCAGTGGCGCCGCCTTCGTTTTTATCAAAATAAAATGCGTGAGACTCCCAACTGGCACCGCCATCGGTCGTAGCCCCCACCAAAGGTTGAAAGATCGAATTTTGTCCGGCCACAAACCCTATGCTTGGACTCAGCATATGAGCGCCTGGAAATCCGCCGCCGAAAAACCCGCTTTGGCTGATTTGCCACGAGGCGCCGGAATCAGTCGAGTAGAGAATTGTTTGCGAATCGCCACCCGACGTTCCGTTTGCGCCATTAAAGAAGACGGATCTAAGCGCGTCCTCCACGCCGCTGGCCACGCTCTGCCACATCGCCCCTCCGTCGGTGGTACGCAGAATCAATCCCTGGTCTCCAACTACGACGCCCTGATTAGCATCAAAAAAGTACAACTCGTACAAAGTGTTTGTGGTCCCCGACAGAAGCGGCGCCCACGTCGCTCCGGCATCAGTGCTTTTCAAAATCGTGCCGGCATCGCCGACTACGAAAGCGATTCCTGAATCGAGCAGATAGGCGCCGTTCAAGTTGTTCGTTGTTCCCGAATTAGCAGCGGACCATTGACCAAAGACGGTTAGGCTCGAGTAGAAAACGAATGACAATGCGAGATGAACTGTCTTACCCCTGAACATGAATTACCTCCCGTTGATTGATTAATCCCTGATTCCCAATCAACGAAACAGCTACCGTTTGTGTTGCCCAATTTCTTGAAGCAACTCAATCTGGATCTGCTGAATTTCGAATAGCCGATTATATTGACGACGCAAGAGGTGATCGAGTTTCTCGTGCAAATGCCGGATCTCGAGCTCAGCTTTCAAATTCACCTTGTAATCGTTTTCCGCCCGCAATCGGTCGCGCGCCTCGGAACGGTTTTGACTCATCATGATAACCGGCGCCTGCACCGCAGCCAGGCAGGATAGAACCAGATTTAGCAATATAAATGGAAATGGGTCGAACGCGCGTGTCGCGAGCATGATGCCATTGATGGCGATCCAGATGAGGATCACCGCCCCAAACGTGATCAGAAATTTCCAGCTGCCTCCGAATTCGGCGATTCGGTCGGAGAGTCGCTCGCCAAACGTGAGTTTCCTTTCGAATTGCTTGCTGATGTCAGCGGAAAGGATCTCATGCTGCTCGAGGCTCTCGATAACTTCCTGGTCGAGCGCGGAAAGCTCGCCAATCTCGTCTTCCAAAACTTCCTTGACGTAATCCTTCCGAAACTCGCCCAGATCTTTGAAGCAGATGAACGCTTTGCTGTCGAGATCGGGCAATTTCTTCTTAATGAACTCCAGCAGAGACGGCCGAATCAATTCGGCGATCATTCCGCTGTGTGGCGACTTCGACTTTTTACAAATGTTGCAGACCAGTGGTGCGGTGCTCATCGGGATTCGCTGCCGAATTAAACCGCTTCTGACCGGCTTGTCGATTCCGTCTTCGGAGCGTCTTTAGCGTGCGCTGTCCTCAGCGCATCTTTGGTCGACTCGCCTAGTGTCCCACGCCGTCGGCTGTGCGCTTGTCGTCTTTACTGTTGCTACTCGATGAGACGAGATCGCGAAAGGCCGTGGTTTGGCGACCAGAAACAACATCACTGGCAACTTGCCGAACTTTTCTGAGCCAGCGTCGCGCCCACGCATATTCCGTCGCTAGGATGGCGAGCCCCACCGGAATAACGACGAACGCTGGCCCGGGTAAAACAAGCAGGGCAATTCCGATTAACACGACGGTTCCGCCGACCACGGACACAATCACACGTCTGACAACTTTGATGTTGTCGAGATGCCAACGGCTGAACAAGCGTTTGATCGAAGACCTCATAAGTAGTTCGCCGTCCGGGTGCGCGGGCGACCTCTCATGAATTCGTCGCTCGCGGCCTGGGCGGATCCGTATTTCGATCGGCAAGAGCAGCGCACAAACGATCAAGAAAAGGAACCTGCCTGGATTTTAATTTGCGCCTGGCGGCTTTGTCGGAGAAGAAGCAAGCCCGATCGACCTCTGGAAATTGTTGGTATTTGCCCGAACGCGGCGGCCATTCCAGCTCGAACAGATTTGATTTGCACTCGAATGGTTCGGGCAAATCTCCTTCGAATGCCCAGGCGTGCACAATTTTGCCGCCTTTTTGCTGGATCCAGCCGAGCTCAATCCATTGCTGAACATTTTCAGGACGAAATCCCACTTCCTCTTCAAACTCAATTTGAGCACGCGTCAGTAAATCTTCTCCGGGAGCTGCTTCACCTTTTGGAATTGTCCATACGCCGTCATCTTTGCGAACGAAAAAAGGTCCGCCGGGGTGCGCCAGCAGAACTTCGATTTCATCATTCCTGCGGCGAAACATCAGCAGACCTGCGCTGACCCGACTTCGCGAAGATTTTGAGGCTTTCTCCACAATTCATTTTACGCCCGCAACGCGCTGCATGCAGTTCGTGCCGATCACTTGATCTTTTTTGGCTGTCCAGAAATCAAATGTGTAACTCAAAGTCAAAAAGCCCAGCACTTCATGCGGACTGTCGTTGGTCACGAAAATAGCGGGAGTAATCTGGAGCTTGGGAGTAATGTTCCACGTAAACCCGATGGTCGATGCATTGCCCGAACCGCTCTGCCAATCGACTTGCACCTGCCAGGAGTCATTAAAATTATAGGCGTAAGCCAGAAGCGCTTCGTGACGGTAATCAACGTGAGTCGCGCCAGCAATAATCCTGTGATGATTGCAGTAATAACCCGCCACGATATACGGCTGAGGATCGACATTGTTGTGTGGCGACCAGTTCTCAAAACCAATCGAGAGCAGCCATGGTTCTTCCGTCCGCAATCCAACTTCTGTGCCGAAGATCCATTCGTCGGGGTCGAATCCTCTGAAGACGGCGACCTCTGCCCACTTGGTCAACCCCATTTCTGCCTGCAGCTGATATGGGTTGCCGAGTTTCTCGTTCTGCAATTGGAAGCTTAGCGCAAGCTCGCCTTCCGGTTCCAAATCCGGCGTCTCGACCTGAACCCACCCCGTTGTAGCATGGGACGAAGAAGCAACCGCAACCGCGATGAGTAGTATTATGGTGGTCGCGGCGGAGGCGATTCGCTTATCGCTGATTCTGCCAACCTGTTTGAGAACCTTCGCCACGCTGACGCGAGTAAAACGGTTGCTCGGGAATTTGTCGATTCGCTGTTGAGCGTGAACGCGTTGTTTGGCACACCTCCTCCTTCCCGTATGTGCTTAGCGCCGAAGGCGCGACTTCAACTTCAGCCCGGGGCGTCGCCCCAGGGGTTCGATTACAGCAGCAACAAGCGCTGAAAGCGCGGTTCAACCAGCAGCCGATCATCGAACTCGTGTCGGAAATGAATCGCGTCTTCAGCGCTGCTGGATTTTCATTACACGAATCCTGGGGCGTTGCCCTAGGCTCGGGAGTGAGACGCCCCGTTGGCGCTGAACATCTGCTAAATACGTACGCGGCAGCTTTCCGGTTGAACACGCGCTACGCGATTTTAAGGTTTCGATAATGCGGGTGCTTGCTATCGACGCTTCTTTGCGCAACACCGGTGTCGCAATCGTCGACGCAAACAATGGGAAGCCGCAATCTGTTTATTTCGGAACCATCCACAACAAGAGTGCGATGCGTCCCTCATCCTGCCTGGTCTGCATCCGCGATCGACTCGCCGAATTGATTCGCGAACACGCACCGGATTGTTGCGCCCTCGAATCGGTGATTTACGTGCAAAGCTATAAGACCGCCATCATCCTCGGCGCGGCGCGCGGCGCGGCCATTCTCGCCGCTGCCGAAAACGGATTGCCAGTATTTGAATATTCGCCGAAGCGAATCAAACAATCGACCGTCGGGCACGGCGGAGCGGGCAAGAATCAGGTCGCGTTCATGGTGCGCGTGCTGCTTGGTCTAACCGAAACGCCGGATGCCGACGCCGCAGACGCGCTGGCGATCGGTCTTACTCATGTGCGCATGCATGAGGCAGCGGCGCGCGGTCTTCCAGGAGGAATACAAATATGAATGGAGCTGGCCATCTTAACGTGCGCTGGCACGGGCGAATGGAATTCGCAGCTGCACTTGAGTTGCAGGAAGAAATTGTGGCGAAAAAACGAAATGACCCTTTGTTCGAAGATCAGTTGCTTCTTCTCGAACACGAACCCGTTTACACAATTGGGCGCACGCCCGATCGATCCAGCTTGTCCGCTACAGGATCCCGACCAAGTCGGGATGGCGAATCAGGCAGCGCGCATTTGCCGCATCCGCTCTTTTCAATCAACCGCGGCGGGCAAGCGACGTATCACGGGCCGGGCCAATTGATGGGTTATCCGATTATCGATCTGCGGCGATGCGGCCAGGATTTACACAAATACCTGCGCTGGCTAGAGCAAGTGCTCATCAATGTTCTCGCCCGATACGACATTGCCGCGCAGCGACGCGAATCGCTCACAGGAGTGTGGGTCCAAAATCGCAAGATCGCTTCAATCGGTGTCGGCGTTCGCCATTGGATTACCATGCACGGGTTCGCGTTGAACGTGTGCGGCGATCTCTCGCCTTTTGATCATATTGTTCCGTGCGGAATCAATAACGTCGCAATGACATCCGTGGAAAAGGAAACGAAAAAATCGTTCACTGTTGCCGACGTTGCGACTGCCTTTGAAAAGATCGCGTCCCGGCGAATTTCTGATTTGCGAGTTGCTGAAGCATTGAGCGCCGTAGGCGCGTGATGTTTATAGTCACGGTGGCTTACGACACAATCAGCTCCTTTAGGAGCGGCACGAGCTGTTGAGAAATTGGCACTGCGCAAACAGCTGGCGTGACTCGTTAAATGGCTACATCGTTACATCGGATTTGCGTTTTAACGGTTTAATGCTTCAACGATTTAACGTGGCGAAGCCATGATACCACTCGAAGACAACGCCGGCGACATCATCGGAAAAGGGCAGCGCGGCCTCGGCATTTCCGATTCTGAACTGGCCGAAAAAGCGGGAGTGAATGCGCAGACAATTCGGAAGCTGCGTGAAGGCGATTTCGACGAATCGGCGCTGCTAAGCCTTGCGCCGGTTCTTGGCTTGGATGCACGCGCCCTTGGCGAAATTGCAAGGGACGAATGGCGTCCGAACAAGATCGAATCGTTGGATGGCCTCGCGCAATTCACCACCGATTACAACGGCATGGCCGTTAACGCGTATCTTGTGTGGGACCCGGCAAAGCGCGTGGCAACAGCCTTCGACACTGGAGCCGATTCCAGGGAGATGGTGCGCTTTGCGAAGCACCATAAGCTGAATGTGCAACTGATTCTGCTCACGCACGCGCATCCCGATCACGTGGCGGATCTGCCGGGTCTCCGCGAAGAAACCGGCGCAGATGTTTTTACCCCGGCGCGCGAACCAGTGCCTGGCGCCGAGCCCATTGACGAGGGAAAAAAGTTTCGACTTGGAGATTTACAAATCGATACGCGCCTGACGTGGGGTCATTCCCCTGGCGGCATAACGTACGTGGTGACCGGGCTTGCGCGTCCAATCGCGATTGTAGGCGATTCGCTTTTTGCCGGCTCGATGGGCGGCGGCAATGTGTCGTATCGCGATGCCTTACGAAACAACGTCGAGAAAATCCTGACATTGCCTGACGAAACGATCATCTGCCCCGGGCACGGCCCGATGACCACTGTGGGCGAGGAGAAACAGCACAATCCGTTCTTCGCAGGACGTAGCTGATGTTTGATTTCAGATGTAAGATGGATGATGTAGAATCGGCGCGGTGGACAAGCAGGAACTTCAAGGCCGCACAAAGCAATTCGCGCTTCGTGTCTTCAAGCTAGTCGATGCGCTTCCGAGAACGCCGGCTGGTCGCGCAGTCGCAAATCAGCTCGTACGTAGTGCAACGTCGGTTGGAGCAAACTATCGAGCGGCGTGTCGTGCCCGATCTCGCGCGGAATTCGCAGCCAAGCTGGGTACAGTTTTGGAGGAAGCGGACGAAAGCTTGTATTGGCTCGAATTGATCCGCGAAGGAAAACTGATTGCCGAGTCCAAATTGTCGCTGTTGCTAACAGAGGCGGGCGAACTTACCGCTATTCTCGCGGCCGGGCGAAAATCTGCGGCAGCTAATACATCGAACATCAAACATCGAAAATCTTACATGGCATCATGAACATCGGATTCGTTGGAGTTGGTCGAATGGGCGCTAACATGGCGCGCCACCTGAAGGACCGTGGTTTTCATGTCACGGCGGTTTACGACACCAACCGCGCTGTCGCCACAGAACTCGCGTCGGAGCTTGGTTGCGCGGCCGCGCAGGATTTGTCGGAAGTAACGG
>DATDAJ010000356.1:0-3073 GCA_036525475.1 Candidatus Udaeobacter sp. | reverse complement strand
TCGAACGTCAGCGGTTCGGCACGCCGTCGCCTTTAGGCGCCGCGGAACGTCAACAACGTGGAACTGGTGCGCCATCTGGAGTTCGGCAACCGGTCACCGCGCCTCCTGGTGGTGGAGCCACCGGTGCCGCACCCGCCCAAAGAGAACGAATGCAGAGCGCTCAAGGCCAGCCGCCTCCGCCACGACAGCATCAGCAGCCCCCGCAGCGGCAGCCCGGTGGCGCGCCTGCCGCAGCCGGTCAAGGGCAGGCACAAGGACAGCCGGAAGGTGGGAAACAAAAACCACCAAAACCAACACCCCCGCCAAGGCCATAATAATTTTGGCGCAATAACACCAGCGGCTTCGGAACGTTAAAATTTCGGAGCCGCTTTTGTTTAGAAGGGAAATTGTAGGGCGTTTCTGTGAAACGCCAACGATAGGGTTTAATCTGAAATAGAGTGGCGTCTGACACAGACGCCCTTGTTTATTGGGAAGGGTGTAGTGTGGCGCTTGCTTGGGTGGATCGGTCGTAAGTGCGATCGTTCTGCTCGAGTGCTGAGTAGCGGGAAGTTAACTCCCGCCACTCAGCGGCAGCGATGAGATCGTAGACGCCCAAGGACCGCTGTGCAGTCCGAACGTAGCTGGATCCCTCGCATGCCATTTTGGGTAACTCGAACAGTTGCCAGAGCCACGTCGCGGTTTGCCGCCGCGGCGCGAGCTCGTAACGAACAAGGCAGAGTTTAATCCAATTTTTTATGTCGGAAAAAATCTATTTTGGTGCCTCCGTTACCAGTTCTCCAGATTGTAACGATTTGGACGGAACCTAATTCCAGTATTGACATAGGCGATTAGTCTGCTTTTTGACATCTTCTATGACCACTCTTTCTGGAACTAGTCGATGCATTTTCATTTTGGTCGGTTTGATTTTGATTTTGCAAGGGCCTGTTGTAACGGGCCAAAGCAAAATGAAGGGTGTAACAGTTTCCTACGAACAGTCTTCCGGCACTTCCCGAATCGCGCGCTTTACAAACTCAAATCCGTATCCAGTCCGGGTGGAGTTCTCATATCAGGGCACCAGAACGCGTGGTTCAGCTGAGGCGTCTGGCGAGGGTGCGGTTTTAATAGCAGCCGAATTTTTCGCCACGTATGGTGCCGTTGGCCTTTCCATCAGGTCGGTCCAAATCAAAGTCGTTATGCGGGGGGATTGAGGCCGCCGAAGCAGTTTACATCGTATTGCGGAGCCAGTTCCGCGAGACTTAGATCGGCGCTACCTTTAGGATCGCAAAGCGAATTTCAAATGCGTCGAAACTGAGGACGCCTTTGATATCCCGTAAAGGACTAAGGTCCCATATGGAAAAATTGCCGGGAGCGCTGTCAAAACCTCAAAAAGCGCTTATGAAAAACAGAGAGATTTATCTCATCCCCAAATCAACCGCGACTCTTACTCAAAGCGGACTGCTGGCCATGTTGCTGCAACGCCAGCGCCAGAAAGGCAGCGAATTGGCCCAGCCCTGGTCCTTGACGCGCGCTCATGGCGCCACAACTGGTCGACGGTGGCGACGTGGGTTTGGCGCGATCAAAATCAGTGATGCCGTTGGAAGTCTGCACGCTCTTTAGAGCGGGTAGTAGTTAAGAAGAATCGCGCGTTTGCGTTCTTGGGCACCTTCAACGCGGCGGATCACCAACTACCTTTGATCGTGCGCTTTGTTCAATCTTCGGCGCAACGGCCGTGGAACTTGTCGCTGCAAAATTCTACTACAGCAATTCGGCGATCTGAACGGCGTTCAATGCTGCTCCTTTGAGCAGTTGGTCGCCTGAAACCCAAAACGACAGCCCGTTGTCCAATGCGCAATCCAGACGCACGCGGCCGACCTGACAATTATCTTTTTCAGCCACATTGAGCGGCATTGGATAACGGTTGCTGTGCGGTTCATCCACGAGTTCGAGCCCGGGTGCTTTGGACAGAATTTCGCGCGCTTGTTGTATAGAAACAGGACGCACAAACTCAGCGGTGACGGCAACAGAATGCGCTCGGTAAACCGGCACGCGCACGCACGTCGCTGAAACACGCAGCTCCGGCAAATGCATAATCTTGCGCGTCTCATCCTGCATTTTCACTTCTTCCCTGGTGTAACCATTTTCCAGGAACGAATCGACATGTGGCAGCAAGTTGAAGGCGATTGGGTGCGGAAAAACTGTAGCCGCTTCGCCGGGCGAAGCGTGGGATTCGTTTGCGGGGGATCGGGAAGCGTCGCCCACTGGGCGACGGCTACAGTTTTCTTCCGCCCAAGCTTTTGTTTGACGGGTCAGCTCTTCAACACCTCGACTGCCGCTGCCAGAGACTGCCTGATACGTTGAAGCGAAAACCCGATGGACACGGAAAATCTTATGCAATGGATACAATGCCATGAGCATCACGGTTGTTGTGCAATTTGGATTTGCAATGATTCCGCGATGGAGTCTCGCGTCCTCTGCGTTGATCTCAGGAATGACAAGCGGCACATGCGGATCCATTCGGAATGCCGAAGACTTGTCGATCGCGATGGCATCTGCCTGGCACGCGATCGGCACATGACTGCGGGACACGTCGCCGCCGGCACTAAAGAAAGCGATGTCGATTTTTTCGAACGATCCGGGGTCAAGTTTTTCGATCGGGATCGAGTCACCGCAGAATTGAACGGATTTCCCGACTGAACGCGCCGAACCAATCGGACGCAGACTTGCGACCGGAAAACTTCTGCGTTCCAGTACACGTAATAATTCAGTGCCGGCCGCACCGGTCGCGCCCACGACGGCGATGTGATAACCTCCCATTAGCGGTCGATTGTAACGCTGTAACAGTAATTTGTCGCCAGCAGAAAATGAAGAGCATCCACGTTTCAATTCGGGACCAGCAACTCACGCTGAAAGAAAACGAACAGCCGATCCGCACGTACCCCGTGTCCACGTCTCGATTCGGTATCGGGGCGGAGGAGGGGAGCTTTAAAACGCCGACCGGTCGTTTTCGTGTGGCGGAGAAGATCGGAAGCGAAATGCCGCACGGAACCGTTTTCGTGGGACGCGTTCCGCTTCAGCCCGACGAAGCGGCTCCTCC
>DATDAJ010000355.1:0-3398 GCA_036525475.1 Candidatus Udaeobacter sp. | reverse complement strand
TTGCCTCCGGGCGGTACATATCGCGATTGCTGCCCTGAAATTCGGCTTTCAGTTTGACGGTAAACCGCGAAAGATCCACAAGATCCCATCGCGTGACTTTCCACGTCGCGTTCCGAGAACCCGATGCAGTTTCACGCGGCGCATGCTCATATCCAACGACAAAGTGCACCGCGTCATCGCGCACTTTATTCGTCGACTTCTTCGGCTCGAAATAAAATGTGCGGAAACTGCTGTCGCGACTTCCGGCGGCGTAAAGCTTTGGGTCTAAATAGAACACGCGTTTGCTCTCCAGATCGGTGATGCGCAAATCCGGATAACCTGAACGTTGGATTTTCCCTTCGGCTGTGAGGGGGAATTCACACTGTAAGCCGGGAGTCGTGTTGAGCAGCTGCCGCAGAGTATCTTCGAAATGGCTGCTGACTTCGTTGATCCGATCGACATTCTGGATCGCGCTATCCGGCGCGTTCAATCGCTTCATTGTCTCTTCGCACGCGGCGGTGATCGCTTTCGCGACGCGCTGATCGACCGCGTTGTTCGCCGCAAACGGCAGCACCTTTCTACCGGTCGCATCGAAAATCAGGTCGCTGAACGGGACGCCCCGCAGTTGTTGGTCTTCATCCAACAACCAGGGAATCAGGTGATCCACGGGCCCTTTCGGTGACGGCGATGTTTGGGCCAAACCGGCACTAGCTACCCCTATTGCGGCGAACCAAGGAATGAACCTCATCCTCCCGGATTCAAAATGGAGGCGCTATTCTCAGCAAGACCAAACACCGTGTGGGCATCTTGCTTGCCAGGCAATTTCTGGCTAGAGAAACTACAGTGCAGTTGAAGAAATCTGACAAAATCTTTGTTGCCGGCCATCACGGAATGGTCGGTAGCGCATTCATGCGCCGGCTTGAAAGCGAAGGCTTCACAAATTTACTGAAGCCCGATCGATCGCGACTCGATCTTATGGATGAGGCTGCGGTCCTGCACTTCTTTTTAGGAGAGCGACCGGTGATAGTGATTCTCGCAGCGGCAAAAGTCGGCGGAATCAAGGCTAACAACGACTATCCGGTGGAGTTTCTTCTCGACAATTTGCGTATCCAGAACAACGTCATCCGCTCGGCCTATCAAACTCGGGTCCGCAAGCTGCTCTTTCTTGGTAGCTCCTGCATTTATCCGAAGCTGGCGCCGCAACCGATTCCCGAAGGTGCGCTGCTCACTGGCCCGCTGGAGCCAACCAATGAAGCGTACGCAATCGCCAAGATCGCCGGCATAAAACTTTGCCAGGCTTATACGCGCGAGTACGGCGCGAACTTCATCTCGGTCATGCCGACAAATCTTTACGGCCCTAACGACAACTTCGATCTGGAGACATCACACGCACTCGCGGCGCTCCTGCGCAAGGCACACGAAGCGAAAACCCGAAATGAGAAAAAGCTGGTCGTGTGGGGAACAGGAAAACCGCGCCGGGAATTTTTGCACGTCGACGATCTTGCCGCCGCGTGTCTATTGTTGCTCGAGAAATACGATTCGCCAGAAATAATCAACATCGGCTGCGGCGAAGACGTGACCATTCGCGAGCTGGCCGAGTTAATCTGCGATGCAGTCGGTTTCGACGGCGAACTGGTTTGGGACAAAACGAAGCCGGACGGCACGCCGCGCAAGCTTTTGGATGTCAGGAAGATTCGCGCCCTGGGCTGGGAGCCTAGCATTCCGCTGCGAAAGGGCATCGCCCAAACTTACGAATGGTTCCTCGCTAACCGCGCGCAACAGTAAGGACGCCGCATTGCGTCTATTCAAGGAGCGACGGCTTGAGCAGCCGTCGATTTCAGACCTGACGGAAGCCATCATTCCTTGCCGAAGACTTTCGAGCGTTGACCCGCGAAGCTTTCGGAGTTGACTGCATTGGGGGACCAATGAAAAAGCTGCGCATTGGCGTTGTTGGTGTTGGGCATATCGGAAGCAATCATGCACGGCTCTATGCGGAAATTCCATCCGCTGAGTTCACGGCGGTATACGACGTGGAGCCGTTCAGGAGCCGCACCATTGCGAGCAAATCTGGCGCAGCATCGGCCAAATCACTCGAAGATTTCATCCCGATGGTTGACGCCGTCTCTGTGGCCACGCCGACCAATACGCACTACGACGTTGCACGCGCTCTCCTCGCCAAGGGCAAACATGTGCTGATCGAGAAACCGATTACCGACAACACTGCACATGCTACCGAGCTTGCGGAATTGGCTGCACTTAACGGTCTCATCCTGCAAGTGGGCCACGTCGAGCGCTTCAACCCGGTTCTGGGTACGCTCGAAAAACATCTGACCCATCCGCGCTTCATCGAATCGCATCGGCTTGCGCCGTACACGGAACGCAGCGCTGATATCGGTGTTGTGCTCGATTTAATGATTCACGATCTCGAAGTCATCCTGCATTTCGTCCGCTCGCCTCTTTGGAGTATCGACGCAGTCGGCGTTCCCGTGCTCAGCCAGAGCGAGGACATTGCAAACGCGAGACTCCACTTTGAAGACGGTTGCGTGGCAAACGTGACCGCCAGCCGCATCAGCCCCGAGCGGATGCGCAAGATTCGAATCTTTCAGGAAGACGCCTATATCTCGCTCGATTATCAAAATCAAAGCGGCGAGATCTATCGCCGCGTCGGTAAACAAATTTGGCGTGACAGGGCCGAGATCGAACACGGCGAGCCACTCAAGCTTCAGCTCACGTCGTTCATTGAATGCGCAACCACCGGACGCCAGCCGCGTGTTTCCGGTTCTCAGGCAACCGCGGCGTTGGAGCTGGCTGTTAAGATCACGAAGCAAATCTCGTCGATTGGATAAGACGGCTCGCTCGCGTCTTTGCTGTAGCCACCGCCGTGCATGTCGCGCTGTAGCTTGGCGACGGCGGAGGACCGGTCTTTTTGTGAGCATCAACGATGGACGAGCCACAGGTCCGTGGCTACAACGGAGATTAAATCCATGACCATCTATTTTGTCGCCGGCGAAGTGAGTGCCGATAATCACGGCGCAGCGTTGATGCGCTCGCTGCGCGTTTTGGATCCTGAGCTGAAATTCATCGGACGCGGCGGCCCGCAAATGCAGCACGTCGCCGGCGGGCAATTTAAGAACTGGATCGGTGATGCAGCCGTCCTGGGTTTATGGGAAGTCCTGAGAAAGTACGGCTATTTTCGGGAGCAGTTCCGTCAGACGCTCACGGAAATTCATGAAAGCAAACCCGACGCAGTCGTTTTGATCGACTATCCAGGTTTCAACTTGCGACTGGCGCGCTCTCTGCGAAGGCAATCGCAACGCCACAAAACAATTTATTACATCAGCCCGCAGGTCTGGGCCTGGAACCGTGGACGCATCAAAAAAATGGCGCGCTTCATCGATCTTGTGCTCTGCATCTTTCCG
>DATDAJ010000354.1:0-2496 GCA_036525475.1 Candidatus Udaeobacter sp. | reverse complement strand
TGTCCGTAAAAGCACTCCCGCATCGCGTAGAGCGGACTGGTGCCGATATCGCCATAAACGATCCCAAGACTGGCGAGACAGAGCAGAACGAGCCGATTTCGGCGATGCTTCGACCCTGTAACTGCCGCGGGAATACCAGCAGAATCAGCAATGGTTGGAAGTAAAGATGGCGGCGCAGAATGCAACGTTTTCAAGGAACTTTAGATCGGCCACAACCCCCGAATAGTTAAAACGGTACTAAAATTTGAACGCATCATTTCGCATACATCTGGATGCGTTAGATTAATCGGGATGAGACCGTCAGATTGGCGTGTCATCGAAGAAAATTCCTCTCAGTCTGCAACCACGGCCAAGGCGCACAGCGAGGAGGAGTTCTCGTCGTCACCATCTTTTGCGCCATTAAAACAATACATTGCAGCAGTGATCGGTGTAGCCGGGCTGACGGTCATATGCTGGTTGCTAACACCACTGACTGGATACGCAGCCATCTCTCTTATTTTCCTCCTCGGCGTGCTGCTCGCTGGAATGGTTCTCAGTCGCGGTCCCGTCTTGCTAGTTGCAGCACTCAGCGCGCTTTCTTGGAATTTTTTGTTTATCCCACCACTGTTTACGTTGCACATCGCAAAGCTCGAAGATGCATTGACGTTTGCGGCTTACTTCATCATCGCGATCACGGTCGGCAGCCTGACCGCGCAGTTGAAGGCACGCGAGCATCTCGCGGCCCAGGTTCAACTGGCACAAGAATCGGAGAGGCTCCGCAAAACGTTGCTCGATTGCGTGTCGCACGAACTGAAGACTCCTCTCGCGGCAATCGGAGCTGCAAGCCAGGAACTCTCGCGTCTCGCGGCCAACACTCAGGACTCACAAGTTCTGGAAGAGCTGGCCGGCGAAATTCGCGCCGGATCGCGGCGGCTCAATCGCGTGGTAGACAACCTTCTGGACATGAACCGGCTTGAAAGCGGAGTAATTCGGCCGAAGCGCGAATGGTGCGATGTGCGCGAACTACTGCAATCGGCGATAGACATAGAGCGTGAATCGCTCAATGGCCGCGAAATCAGATTGGACGTACCGACAGAAATTCCTTTGGCACTCGTCGATCACACGCTGATTGAGCAAGCCGTCGCGAAGCTTCTTGCAAACGCCGGTGCGCATACGCCGCCCAGATTGCCGATCGAGATCGATGCCGACTACGCGAACGACCATCTGGTTATTTCTGTGGCCGATCGGGGGCCTGGCATTCCGCCCGAAACAACGGAGCGACTGTTCGAAAAATTCTACCGCGGCGACAATCGCAAAACGGGTGGCCTCGGGCTCGGTTTATCGATTGCACGTGGCTTGATCGAAGCACATGGCGGCAAACTCACTGTCGAGAATCGCGACGGTGGTGGCGCGCGCTTCATTATTACGCTGCCGGTTCGCGTCACTGATGTCGACAAAATGGAAGGGACACCATGAAACCAGCTCGCCGCGCCCTCATCATCGATGATGAAAAGCAGATCCGCCGGTTGCTCCGCATTGCGTTAGAAGAAGCGGGTCACCAAGTCGAAGAAGCAGAGACGGGACAGGCTGGGCTCGCCGAAATCGTTCAGCGTCGGCCCGATGTGGTATTACTTGACCTCGGTTTGCCCGACATGGAAGGCATAAAGGTGCTGCGACGTTTGCGAGAATGGTCGGACGTCCCGGTCCTAATTCTCTCGGTCCGTGATGACCCTGACGAAAAGGTCGCTGCCCTCGATGCTGGGGCTGATGACTATGTGACAAAGCCGTTCGACACCGCGGAACTGTTGGCCCGCGTCCGCGTGGCCCAACGCCGCTCGCTCAAAGAACTTGGCGAGCCCGTCTTTAACTCCGGACCTCTCTGCGTCGATTTTGCGGCGCGCCAGGTAAAGATCAGTGGCGAAGAAATCAGGCTAACGCCGACCGAGTACTCGTTGCTGCGCGTCCTGGTGCAACACGCTGGAAAAGTCGTCACTCATCGGCAATTGCTTCGCACGGTCTGGGGAGAAAAGGCCGAGAGCCAGGCGCAGTATCTTCGCGTTTACGTCACCCATTTGCGCAAAAAACTCGAGGTCGACGATAACGCGCAGCAACTCATCAGAACAGAAGTCGGAATCGGTTACAGACTTTCGACTGACCACTGATAACGCGCCGCGACTCCCGAAACGTTAACAATCTTTTAGCGTTTCAGAGCCATATTTTAATTAGCAGCCGCGGTCTAGTGGGGGCGATCCTTCGGGATGAAGGAAATCGTGGTCATATTCGTCGAAGCGCGAGACGTGAACCTATCGGCAGGACATCCATCAGGCGCTGCCAAGGACCGCGCAGATAAATACATTATCGATAACGATTCGGTACAGCCTTTTTGGACTTGGTTTATCGAGAATCCACGGCCCGGTTCTTTTAGATCTGTCAGCAGTCTCGCGGGTTTGACGCTCGCACCGTAAAGCCGGCTTGCCGCGCGAGTAACACTTCGTTTAACTCGAAGCTGAATAAAAT
>DATDAJ010000353.1:0-10461 GCA_036525475.1 Candidatus Udaeobacter sp. | reverse complement strand
TCGTTAGCAAAGGCCGATCGTTATTGAAGCAAGCGTTTTCCTTTCGCAGACTCGCTGATTAATTTTGCCAGGCGAGCCATTCGCGTTTCTTCCTTCTTCGCGCTGATAATCCACCAGCCGATCATTTTTCGATACGACGGCGGCTGTTTTTCGAAAAAGCTCCACGCTGCTTTGTTCTTCTTTAGCAAATTTGCGTACGGCTGGTTCAACTCGCTGCTTCGTTGTTCGTACGAATAGATGCCTGACTTGTTCTCGATGCGTGCCGCGAAGGCTTTTAATCCGGTCGCTTGCATTTGTTTCTGTCTGGTGAGCTCCTTGGCGCGCTTGATATTGGTTGTGCTCCAAATGGTCCCGCGTCGCCGCGGCGTGAACCGAATTTGATAACTGATTTCGTCAACGCGCTTCCGAAGTCCGTCGATCCAACCGAAGCAGAGCGCTTGATCCACCGACTCGAGCCATGTGATGCTCGGCTTTCCCGAATCCTTCGTGTAAAACCCAACCCAAAGCTCAGTCGCAGTCGCGTGATTCTTCTCCAGCCAGATTACGAAATCCGCGGGCGTTCGAAAAAATTTCGGTTTCAACCGATCTGCTTTTTGTAAGTGGCAGCGTCTTTCAGATTTTTGAGGTCGTCGGGATTCTCGATCTTAAGAACGAATATCCACCCTTGCCCGTACGGTTCCCGGTTGATCAAGCCCGGATCGGCTTCGAGCGCGTTGTTCGCCTCGACAATTGTGCCTTTCACTGGCGCGTAAATGTCACTCGCCGCTTTCACTGATTCGACAATCGCGATCGGTTCTTTGGCGTTGGCCTGCCGCTCCAGTTTTGGCAGCTCGACATAAACCACGTCGGTCAATTCCGATTGCGCGTGATCGGTGATGCCGACGCGGACGTTCTCGCCTTCGCGCTTAATCCATTCGTGGCTTTCGGTGTAGAGCAAATCGTCTGGGATGATCATGATGCTGGTTTTCTGTAGAGCGGTTTCTTTTCCACGGTCGCTGGGAATTTTTGCGCGCGAATCTCGATGTCAATCTCAGCGCCGATCTTCGCGTGCGCCGACGACACATACGCCATGCCGATGCCCCAGTTCAAGCTCGGAGAAAGCGTTCCGCTGGTTACTTCGCCGACGCGCTCGCCGTTGCGAAAAACAGCGTAGTGCGGCCGCGGCGGCGGACCTTTCTCTTTCATCCGGAACGGCACCAGCTTTTCGCGCGGGCCGAATTCTTTTGTCTTCAACAACGCATCGCGACCGACGAAGTCTGGTTTGGCTAGATCGAGGAAGAATCCTAATCCCGCCTCGATCGGGTTTCGCTCCGGCGATAGATCGGAACCATTTAGTGGGTAGCACATTTCCAACCTCAACGTATCGCGCGCGCCCAGGCCGCACGGCTTGATTCCAAGCGACTTACCTCGTTCAAGCGTTGCGCTCCAAAACTTCACCGCGTCCTTTGCGGGGAAGAACACTTCAATGCCATCCTCGCCGGTGTAACCGGTGCGGGCGACCGAAACGTTCGTTGTGTTAAATGGAACATCAACGATGTGGTTTCGCGCTGGCAGCTCGATGTCTTTGCTGAAAAGCGCATGAAATAATGCCATGGTCTGCGGGCCTTGAATCGCCACTGCGCCAAAATCCGCGCTGCGACTTGTTAGGGAGCAACCCTCCTTGAGATGATCTTGCAGCCATGCAAAATCTTCATCCACGCGAGCAGCGTTCACGACGAGCAAATACATCTGCTTGTCGATGCGATATACAATCAGGTCGTCAATGATCCCGCCGCGGTCATTGAGCAAAAACGTGTACTGGCCGGTGCCGACGTCCAGCTTGTCGACGTTGTTGGTCAACATGCTATTGAGCCAATCTCGCGCATCGGCCCCGTCCACGATGAACTGTCCCATATGCGAAATGTCGAAGACGCCGACATTGTTTCGCACTGCCAGATGTTCCTCGACAATGCTGGCGTATTGCACCGGCATTAGCCAGCCGGAGAAGGGAACCATTTTCGCGCCAAGCCGCATGTGCTCGTCGTAAAGCGGCGTTTTCTTATGTACGGCCTCGCTCACGGGCCTAGCTAATCGGCGCTGTGATTATGCGCAAAGGTGGATCGGCTTCTCCGTAGACGATGAAATCCATCGCGTTGAGGACAACGCGATCCACCTTGCACGCGACCTGCGGGACATTAGCTTGCGCCAGCAATGACCTGGCTGGATAAACTCGAACGCCGCTTTGGTTATCTGGGCATTCCGGGACTGATCCGGATCGTGATTGGCTTCACCGCGCTGGTGTATGTGCTGGTTTTTCTTAATCGCGGCTTCGAATCGTTTCTAACGCTCGATCCCGCTTTGATTCTTCGAGGCCAGGTTTGGCGGCTCGTCACATACATCTTCCTTCCGCAGACGTTCAGTCCACTGTGGGTGCTTCTCGCGCTCTGGTTTCTGTGGTTCATCGGCGAAGGTCTCGAACGCGCGTGGGGCTCGTTCCGGCTGACGTTCTATTTCGCCGTAGGGATGATTGGCACAACCATCGCGGCATTCTTTTTCGGCGGCAATTTCTCCAACGGCATGCTCATCACGTCATTGTTCTTCGCATTCGCGCGCTTTTATCCCGAGGAAGTCATTTACATTCTTTTTATTTTGCCTGTAAAAATCAAATGGCTCGCTTGGATTTATGCTGCCTTCTTGATGCTCGGGTTTTTTCTGGGACCGAACTCGTATCGCGCGGCGCTCATTGCCGCATTCATTAACTATTTCGTTTTCTTCG
Source organism: Candidatus Udaeobacter sp. (assembly GCA_036525475.1). GTDB lineage: Bacteria > Verrucomicrobiota > Verrucomicrobiia > Chthoniobacterales > UBA10450 > Udaeobacter. The sequence goes on along the minus strand of DATDAJ010000353.1, from coordinate 7,706 downwards.
GACCGGAGATTATTCATCAAGCGCGACATCGACGCGACGTCTCGACACGACGCAGACGTTTTGAATCCGACTCGCGCAGCCCCGCTGAAACGCTCCATCGCTGCGCGGTCTGTGGCGCTACCGAGCTAAGCGATCCAAACCTCGATTTTCGGGTCGCGCGCGACGGCGAAGAATATTGCATGGCGCATCTGCCGAAGGTGGGGAGCGCCGTTGAAGGTAGCGGCGATTGACCTCAATCGCCTGCGGGCGGTTCGAGTGAACCGCCCCTACCTCCTTGACCATTAAATAGCAGGTCCGAGACTACCGCGATGACTGATAAGAACACCACGCTTGTTCCAGAGGAAGGCTGGCATTGTTTGCATTTATTTTACCGGATCGAGTACGGCCAATGGCAGTTACTTAGTCGCGAGGAACAAAACGCTGCGAAAACAAATCTCTCTTCCCTGGTTCAGGAAGTGCGTGCGATGGATTCCACTCAATTGCTCACGCTTGGGATCGTGACGCCGAAGGCCGATATCGGCTTCATGCTGGTCACGCCCGATTTGCACGACGCCAATAGCATTGAGAAACGGTTGTCGCTCTCGTTAGGCCCAGACGTGCTCACGCCAGTCTATGGCTATTTGTCGCTGACCGAGGAGAGCGAATACATCACGACCGAGGAAGAATACGCACAGACGCTCGAATCGGGTGTCCGTAAGGATCCTACAAAGCTTGAAGAGGCGTTAAGATCATTTCGCGAGCGAATCACACATTACCGACAGGAGCGCGTTTACCCTACGCTGCCCGATTGGCCGGTAGTTTGTTTTTATAACATGAGCAAGCGTCGCGGCGAGCAACGCAACTGGTATGCGCTGCCGTATGATGAACGCCGCAAACTAATGAAAGGACACGCCACTGTCGGGCGCGAGTTCGCCGGCAAAGTCAAACAGCTGATCACCGGTTCGACCGGTCTCGACGATGCCGAATGGGGCGTGACCCTTTTCGCGCGCGACACGTTTCAGATCAAAGCCATCGTCTACAAAATGCGCTTCGACCCGGTCAGCGCCGAGTACGCTGACTTCGGCGAATTTTACATCGGCATTCAATTACCACTCGACGAATTGTTCCGCCGCTTGCAGCTGTGAACCTGTAACGGCGCTCTCCGAGCTTGGAGTTTGTAGCCGCTCCCTGTGGGAAGCGTGGTGCTGACGTAGTTGACACCCTGTCATGTCGCCCGCTGGGCGACGGCTACAGCAAATCAAAGCCAGGAAGCTGTCAGCTTCCCGTACAGCAGATTTGCAGTTAAAGTGTGCGGCGCTTGGATGGGTGACAGAGTGGTTGATTGTGCACGCCTGGAAAGCGTGTGTGCCGAAAGGCACCGGGGGTTCGAATCCCCCCCCATCCGTTTGCTTCTGATACTAGCCGAGCCGCAAAAACCAGCGTTGAACAGGTACACGGCAGGCCTTTAGTAGACGCATGGTTGTCGATTGCCATACGCACCTCGACGATGACGGCGCCGCAGACAAATTGCTTCGATCGATGGACGAAGCGGGAATCGACGCCTCGATCGTCATCGCCGAGACGTTGCCCGGGGACATTTCCAACGTCGCTCAGGTGCTGGAAGCAGTCCGGCGTTCAGACAGGCTGTGGGCGATTATAAACTGCGTTTTCTCAAAAACCGTTGAGCTAAAGTACGTCGAGGAGCTGACGCAACTTCTGCATGAGGATAGGGTGGTCGGGTTGAAGTTTTATCTCGGTTACGAGGAATATTCGGCCGACGACGAGCGGCTGCATCAGTTGTACGAGTATTGTGAGAAGCATGATGTGCCGATCATGTTTCACACCGGCGTTCTCGAAACCGGCAGCACGGGGTTGCTCGAGTATTCGCACCCGTTACAGGTTGATCGCGTAGCGACCCGATTTCCAAATCTCACCATTGTTATGGCGCATATGGGTAACCCGTGGCTGATCGATTGCGCGGCTGTGCTTGCGAAAAATCAAAATGTCTATGCCGACATGTCAGCTTTCTTCGCCGAAAACAGATCGATCACCGCTCATGACGTTGAGGTGTTCAAACAACGCATGGAACAGGTTCGGGTTTTTTTGTATTCCTACGAGAAGTTTTTGTTTGGCACGGATTATCCATTGTACTCACAGAAGGACTATTTGGGAGCGGTGGAGGCACTCGAGATGGAACAAGCCGAACATGAAGCAGTCATGCATGCCAACGCCGAGCGGCTGTTTGGCGTGACTACTTCTTAATGTGAGCGACTCTTACGTTGAACGGCAGCTGATACAGCTTCTTCTCCAGGCCGTAATTAACGCGGTTCAATATCGAGGTCGGATAATCGAGCGAAAGGAAGTCGGATTTCGGCCGGTAATAAGCGCCGGCAAAGGAGAAGCCATCCACGCTTTTGTACATCGAATTGACCGCCTGATCGATTGAATCACCGGATCCGCTTATGACCCCCAGATTCCAGTCGTCGCCCACGGTTACAAGGCGGTTGCCTTCGCGGCGGACATCCCATAACCACAGATTTTGCTCGATCTCCGGTTTATAATCGACGCGCAAGCCCTCGGTAGTGCGGCCAGTCTCCTCGTCTGTGGCGGGATTCAAGAGCAAAACTGAAGTGGCCACTGTTCCGAGTTTGAACGGGCTCTCTTTTCGAACAACGGATGAAAAATAATGATCCACTGACGAACACTGCGCGAGTTCGGTGAACAGTGAGTTATAGCCGGGGCGGTTTGAGCAGAATTCGCCGAAGTAGATCTTGCCGGTCCGCTTGTCGATGAGAAGCGAGGCATCCCAGTAAAACAAACCTTTATGCTGCTTGGCCATTGCGTCGACCACCGGCGGAAAAGCGATACTGTTGATCTTGTCGCCCATTGCAATCGGGAAAAGCAGATTCTGAGAGCACCCGGTCTGAATCGAAATGTTCCCGCTGCCGAACGGTTTGTTTTCAAACTCGAGTACGACAGCCAGCGGCACTCCATCGTAATAGATTTTCTCCGGTGTTATCTCGATCGCAGGATTGATTAGTTCTTCGAGGATAAATCCGGAACAGTCGTAGGCTGCCTTGTTCTCTTTCAACGTCTCGATGATCTGTCTGGCAGCCAGTTTCGGGTCATCGACATCCGGAACGAATGTCTTGACGCTGTCATCCTGACCTTTGAGCACCCATAATTGTTCCGTCGATTTTAGGAACTCAAGCGCCTCAAGCACATCATCAAACGCCTTTACATCGGGCACCTGCAACCGCGGATAATGCTCGCGTACCAGTTGCTTCGCCTGGTCCCGGTTCCGTTCGAATAAGTAATCCGCTTCGGTCGGAAAGTTGCCGTAGAACGGCATTCCGGCGATCTGATCGCTAAATTGGAACAAATGATTTCGATCGAAAAATACGAAGTAATCTTCAGGGTCCTCATAGCCCCGCATTTCCTCGATCAGAAGATTAGCCGGGCGCTTCTCGATTAATCCGTCAAATAATGCCAGTCGGCGCCGTTTCGCCTCGGGATTTTCTGGTCGCACCTCGCCCTCTTTCACAGAATGGATCGCTGCTTTGTCGTGGACCATGCCGACTACCACTTCACGACCTTCCTGCTGGAGTTTGTGAGCAATGGGAAGTGCATCGCCCGAGTAAGTAAATATTCGGTATTTCATTGGCCGCGACTGAACAGTTGATGCCTGGTCATTGCGCGTCTCGCTGGAATGATTCGTTCCTGGGTTTGTAGTGGGTTCACGATTAATTGTGAAACCGGCACAAATCTTACGTGCGCGAAGGTCGAAACACTTAAGACAAATGCGATAGGGAGGATTCTTCCTATCGCTGTTCTGCCTCACTATCCGCCTGGGTCGGTTCTTGAATAAAGGTTTCTATGATGCTCAGCAGTTCGTGGATGGCGCGTACTTCTTCTTTGATGCTGCGCTGGAGCATTCGAATAAGAGCAACACCTTGCGGCGAAAGCGATTCTTCGCGCAGCAGGAGCTGCAGCACTAGCAAAGTCGGACCAAGTGGCTCGTGCAGTCGGTGCCGGATGAGCTTAATCAGCTCCGCCCTCGCAGGTCCGCCCGTTGATTCAGGTTCAGCGTACAACGGCGCAGAGTTTTTTTGACCACGGCGCACCATCGATTCTTCCCTCCAAACACTTACATCGCACGCAAGCCATCATTGAGACGCTTCTTGGATCGGAAAAAATCCGGCGGTCATCAGAATTTTTTGCACTTTTCGCGAAACTGTAATTGGTCGCCGCGCACATTTCTCCTTGCGTTGCGTTTACGAATCCTAACGACGCGACGTGCCGAACTCGCTCGCCCCGTCAGCGTTTCCCGATCACTTGCAACTCCTGCCGCAGTTTGACCCTGCTGCCGTGCGGCAGGAAGCCGCGGAAATTTACGGTGGGATAAATCACGCAATCGCGGCCGATAACGGAGCCGGGATTGATCACCGAATTGCAGCCGATCTCGGCTCTGTCGCCTATGATTGCGCCAAATTTTCTTAGGCCGGTAGGAATGTCGCCGTCCGGTGTGCTCACCGCGATTTCGCCGTGATTGAGTTTTACATTCGAGAGAATCACGCCCGCGCCAAGGTGCGCGTGGTGGCCCAGGATGGAGTCGCCGACATAATTGAAATGCGGCACTTGTACTTCATCGAACAGAATGCAATTCTTGAATTCGCACGAGTTGCCCATTACGACGCCATTGCCGGCGATGACGTTCTCGCGCACGTAGCAACCGCTGCGAATCTGGCAGTTTTCACCGATCCACGCCGGGCCCTTCAACACCGCGCCCTGCTCAACGACCGTTCCTCTGCCAACGAACACGCGATTGCTGATAAACGGCTTGCCCGTTAACTCGCCAAAGATGGCTGGTTTCAGCCGAAATTGCAGGTAACTTGCGATCGGTTTGAGCGCGTCCCAAACATAATTCTGGTTCTCGAACAGCTTCGGATGAGCCGTGTGTTCGAGGTCCAGAAACTCGGCAGGGGCAAACATTTTCAGTATGCGGCGCACCGGTCTCTCACAATTTCCCAAGCGTCACGTATTCGCCGTCCGGCTGTTGAAACCATTCAGGCAGCTCAATCCCCGAGTCCACGATACTTTCGTAGCAGTTTTGCGTGATCATGCCGCGCCGGGTGCTTTCGCCAAAAACTGCGTAATTTTTCTCGGTCACGAACAACCTGTGCTCGGGCAGCTTGGGAATGTCGTCCTTAAGATCATCCATTGTCTTGGCATTGGGAATGTGATCGGGTAAATGCTTAAAGAGATGTCGAAGCACCTTGGCACGCATGATCTGATGGATCCATATCTGCCACCAACCTTTTCGTTCGAGATAAACATCGCCGAACAGGTTTTTCACTTTGTGAGGGTGGAGTGTGAGCCGGGGGATGCTCAATAGAGCCCTGCATCTGCAGAATAAAAGGCCGTCGATTCCAGGTGAACGCATCGCGTGAGATATGAGGCTGGATACCTTGTCGGTAGGAAGCTGAATCGGGTATTTATCGTCCACGCACCAGTAAATCCATTCTTCGTCATCGATGTCTGCCAGCAAATGCAGGATGGTCCCCTTGATGTCCTCGGGCGCCGCGTGGTACTTGACTCGGTCGGTATCGGTTCCGCGAAGTTCCTGATATGGAACATGAAAAACAAACGGGTGATCCGGCCACAGCCGCTCGTATTTAAGAATGAGATGCCGCGTGATCGCACGAAAGCGGTCACACGTGAGAACGATCGCTTTTATTTTATCCGGCGAACTCATAACCGAACCGGTCAATATCCACTTTGAACTTCGCTGCAACGATATCTCTTGTTCGAGGAGTGTAATACTCGGTGTAATGACGTCCCCGCGGGTTTTCGCGTCGGTGCGGCAACTTCTCCTCCAGGCCGAGCTTCTGCGCCACAAAAGCCCAATCCTCATCCAGTCGCTCGAATCGTCCGATGAAATCGGCTAACAGATTGCCGTTAGCATCAACAAACCAGTCGAGTTGGTAACGGTGCGGGGCCGAATGCACGCATGTGGTGCTGCTGTACTGAATCCAATCGACAAATTGTTCGAAGCTCATCTCGTTCCGGAGCTGTAATGCTTCCGTGCGCTCATACAGCGATACAACCCGGTCCCATGGATTGCGAACAAATCCGAACTTGAAATAGGATTCGAATTGTTTGCGCCCGGTTTCTCTTCGGCGCTCTTCGGGCTGCAGCAAATAAAGCGCGGCTATGATGCGGTTTTTTCGCCCGCCGAATTCCGTCCAGGACGTTTCCATCAGCTGTTTGATCTGCCATAAATTCAGATGCGGCTTCCACGCTTTGCCCAGAATGGCCCTGACGCTGGTCGATCCGGTCTTAGGCACCTCGACGAAGATGCATTTGTGTTTGTGTGAGATCATCCAGCGGCGTCATTGTACATTGAAAAATCTCGCGGGCATTACAAAGTGAAACCCGGCTCGGGTCGGTAGATCAATCGGTAGAGCAGCCCCGAAAGCTTTCGGGGTTGGTTCTGGATTGAAAAATTCTTTAGCTACTGGAAACTGAAACCTCGCGGGTCGGTAGCTCAATCGGTAGAGCAGCGCCCTTTTAAGGCGTTGGTTCCGGGTTCGAGTCCCGGCCGACCCAACGATTTTCTATGGCTTGGGTTTACATCTTGCGACGCGCTCGCTCGACGTTGTCCTTGATGTTTGAGTCCATGTTCATGACTATCATCGCCAAGTGATGAAACCCGAAGAGACGAAGATACTCGCCGGTTTTCACAAACCGATTCTCGCCGACCCTCGCCAACGGCAGGAACAACAACGCGAACAACCAGCACAGACAAAGTACAGCAACGACATCCGTGAATGGTTCCGGCCGAAAACGCGAAAAGCAGCGCAAGAGCTTTACCCAGACATGCGGATTAGAGCGACAGAACCCAAAGGCACGGTGATTACCGTTGGCGAGGGACGCGGATTTGTCGTCGAGCACCGCGGTGAACACCTTGTTGTTACTGCCAGCCACTGCTTGCCCTGGCTTCCTTCGGGGTTCGGCATCGCTTACTCCGAAGAACACGTTTACCGGAAGATGCTCGGCCCGCTCGGCTCCGCCCCGACTGTCGCTTGCGAGTGTCTGTTCATAAATCCCATCGCCGACGTGGCCGTGGTTGGCGTTCCCGATACGCAGACCTATTCCGATGAAGCAGACGGTTACCGTGCGCTTTTGGAATACGCTACACCGTTCCGAATTACTGAGGCACCGGAGAAGGCCCGCGGCTTTCTTCTTAGTCTGGAAGGGGAATGGTTTGGATGCCAGGTCCAGTGGATGGAAAGGATTGATGGTCCGCTCTGGGTCTCAAAGCCCGCGCAACCGATTGAAGGCGGCATGTCCGGCTCGCCGATCGTTTCAGAAACCGGCAACGCCATTGGAATCGTCGCAGCCTCTGTGATGGAAAACGAAAGAGACGCAGCCACGGACGAATCCGGCGCGTCGAACCCACGATTAATGCGCGATCTGCCGCTCTGGCTTTTGCGGACCCAGACGGTGCAGAAGCAATGACAACGGACATTCCCGACTGGATTCCTTCTTTGCCGTAGGCGGCATGGAAGATGATTGAGCAGCCCCGAACCCCTCGGGGTTGGTTCCGAGTTCGAGTCCCGGCCGACCCATTGTAGCCGCGTCTGTGCGAAACGCGCGCACGCGGCCCGCAGGGCCGCAGCTACATCTTAAGCAAATCGCGCAGCGAATTTCGCGGTCGATCTAAT
>DATDAJ010000352.1:0-4346 GCA_036525475.1 Candidatus Udaeobacter sp. | reverse complement strand
CTGAGAAACAGGCGCTGAAAATTTGCGGCATTATTTCTTCAACGAACGGACGTAGGCAACCAATGCTTTTACATCGGCATCGGACAGCTGTTTATAAGCTTTCATTTTGCCCTTGCCATTCTTAATGACGTTCGTCGCTTCGGCGTCACTGAAGCCCTGGTCTTTGCTGTAATCTTTCACAGCGAGCTTTTTTCCCATCGTGGTATTGCCGCTGCCGTCTTTGCCGTGGCAGGAGGCACAGTTCTGAGCCCATAACGCTGCTGCATCTGCCCCAAACGCCGCGCCAGAAGAAGCGATGATGATTGTCACAATTACGGAGATGATTGTTTTCATTAATCTTGGGTTCCTTTCGTTGTTTTATTTTTCGGTAATGGCGTTCAGCGTTCGGCTCGGTGAGTCAATCCCATTTAGTTTCGAACGGTACATAGATAGCGAGTGTGTCCACAAGACCAAAATTCGCCGTTCGCTATCGTTCGAGGAAATCCAGCTTGCGCGAATCCAACCCGGCTTCGCCATAATGTTTTCGTGTTAGCTCGAGAAGAGTGAATCCGTTTTCGTATGCAGCGAAAGTACCATTCGATTGGCTATCACTGTCGTGGTGAAGAACGTTCTGGAATCCGCTGAGGACAGCGGACGCTACAGCTACAGATTCTTCTTTGTCCAGGCGTCGATGCGATCGAGCGCTTTCTGGATGTTCTCGATCGAGTTCGCCACGCTGAAGCGAAGATAGCCCTCGCCGAAGTCGCCGAACGCGGTGCCGGACAATGCAGCGACGCCTGCATCGTCGAGGAGCGCGTCGGCCAGCTTTTTCGATCGCCACCCAGTCTTCGTGATATTTGGGAAGACATAGAACGCACCATGCGGGACGCGACACGAGAAACCTTTGATCTTGTTCAGGCCTGCAACCATCACGTCTCGCCGTTTTTTGAATTTAGCCCGCATGTCGTCCACCACGTCCTGCGGTCCGCGGAGCGCTTCGATGCCGGCGACTTGTGTAAAACTGGCAGTGCACGAATTCGAATTCGTCATTAAGCGCGAAATATGCGTCGCGAGATCCGCGCGCATGACGCCGTAGCCCATTCGCCAACCAGTCATTGCATAAGTCTTGGAAAAGCCGTCGAGCAAAATCGTGCGCTCCTTCATGCCGTCGATCGACATGATGGAATGATCCTCGCCTTCAAAGATGAGCTGGCTATAGATCTCATCGCTCAGAACCATGATGTTGCGATCGCCGATCGCACGAGCGATCGCTGCGATATCGTCCTGTGTCAGCAGGCCGCCAGTTGGGTTCTGCGGCGAATTCAGGATGATCAGCTTTGTGCGATCGTTGATCAGAGTGGCGAGCTCGTCGAGGTCGAGCCGAAAATCCAATTCCTCGCGCAACCGGATCGGCACCGCTTTCGCGGCGACGTAGTTGATCATCGACTCGTAAATCGGGAAGCCAGGATTCGGGTAAATGATTTCATCGCCGTCTTCGGCGAGCGCCAGAATTGAAAAAAAGATGATCGGCTTGCCGCCGGGAACGACGACCACTTCGTCTGGTGTCACGTTTACCCGGCGCGTCTCGCTCACGTGTTGTGCGATGACCTCGCGCAATTCCATCATGCCGGCTGAAGGTCCATAATGTGTGAAGCCTTTCCGTAGGGCGTCGCATCCTGCCTCGATGATGTTACTGGGTGTATCGAAATCAGGTTCGCCGATTTCCAGATGAATAATGTCGCGGCCCTGTGCCTCGAGCGCTTTGGCTTTCACCAGCACTTCGAATGCGGTCTCCGTGCCGAGTCGGGCCATGCGCGTGGCGAGGCGGAGTTCATGTGTCTTATGCATGGGGTGAGATCGGCACTATACCGCACCGGCAGAACTTGTCTTCTGCGACAAGATTGGCACCAAACTTCGATTTGCGATTTCAGCCGTGTAATGTCCGCAGGTACGCAATTAGTTGCCGTACGTCTGGGTCGCCCAGCTTCTTCCCGAAAGATGGCATCTCGCCTTTGATTCCTGCGGTAATTACCTCATGAATCCGGCCGTCGCTTCTGTGCAGGTTATGTAAATCGGGCCCCTCGTCGCCTTGCGCATCGTCTCCATGGCAGTGCGCGCAGTTCATCAGAAACAAATGCCGGCCCTGCGCCGCATCGGCCGTAAGCTCGGGCGGCTTCACCGCAGCTTGAGCGCTGGCCGCAAACGTAGGAATCGAAATCGAGGACTGTCCCTGTCGTACGGCCGTTGCAACTCCGAACATGCCGATGAGCGCAGTACCCGAGGCGCAGATCGCCGCGAGGAAAGCTTTACCTTCGCTCCAGTTCTTCATTGGTTTGCCCTCAGCTCAATGGCCCAGTAACATTTCGCCGCCGAAAAACCCGGCTGCGCCCATTAACGAACAGCCGAGCAACATGGTGGCGAGATAGAGCGTGAACGCGCGGCGCGAGGGATCGCGGCCAACGAGAAAGCGCCATGTCGCGAGTCCGACAATCAGTGTGAACGCTGGCCAGACAAAATAATGATGCCGCAAAACCGCACCAGTCCCGCCGATCGTCCCTTTGCTTAACACCAATCCTGAAAACACTGCGCCCAAGGAACCGAGCGCGCCAACAATCACGAGCCAATAACCAAGTGCCTTGAACTCGCCCCGCTTTTGAGAGCGGCGGCAAAAGAATGCCAGCGCGTCGAAAAACGCAGCGGCGAATATCAGTGCGATCGGCAAGTGCGTGAAGCCACCATGGGCGCGTTCCCAAAAAAGCGAGTTCATGATGAATAGATCTCGTTAGGCAGTTACGCGAGTGTGCTGTCCACTACCGCGAGCGTGTGATTACCTTCGACGTAGTTGACGTCAGTAATGCCAAGCACGGAACTGAGTCGCTCCGCTTCGACCTTCATCGGGCCCGGTTTTGGCGCGGTTCCAGGCGCAGGTTGCGGAAACGCCGTCGACATTGCTGTGTGAAAAGTGATGTTTCCCTCCACTTTTTTCACGACCTGATGAATGTGGCCGTTCAGCACTGTGACGGATCCGAACCGTCTCAGAAACCCGAGCGCTTGCTCGGCGTCATCTGTTCCCCAGCCCCATTGCGGATAGACCGCCCACAGCGGAATGTGCGCGAATACTACGATCGGCGTGCTTGATGAGAGCGGCTGCAAGTCTTTCTTTAGCCAGTCGAGCTGTTCGCCGCCGATGATACCGAGGCCGCCTTCGCGAATATTCAGCACATTGTTAAGGCCGATGAAGTGCACGCCTTTTTTGTCGAAGCTGTACCAGCCCGACCCGAGTGATTTCTTTGCAAAACGCTCACGATAGAGCGCGCCGTTGTCGCTGATCACGTCGTGCTCGCCGGGCACGTAAAATATTTCACCTGTCTTTAGGCTCTTCAGATTCTGTTCAAGCGCGTCGAATTCTTCCGCTTCGGAAAGATGGCTCAAGTCACCTGTGTGCAGGACGAAGTCTGGTGGAGCCGGCAACGCGTTGATCTTCGCCATCGCTTTTTGCAACGTCCCGATGACATCCTTATTCGCGTCTTTGTTAAATCCGATGTGGCTGTCGCTGATTTGCACAAAGCTGAAATCCCCGCCTATCAGCCGAGCCGTCGCACCGAGCAGCTTTGACGTGAGAACTCCGCCGCTCATCGTCCAAAGCACTCCAGTGCCAGCCCACGCCATGCATTTGAGGAATCCGCGGCGATCGATGCCATCGGGATTGTCGTTATGTAAAATGTAATTGTTGTTGTTCATGATTTCCCTTTCTGACCGCGATGACTACGCGACAGGCGGCGTTATTCCCGATCGGGACAAAATTCTGGCAGCGGGAATAAAAATCAGGCTTTGGCAGTCTTGTGCTTAATGATTGAAAGTAACGACACGTGTTCAGTTTTACCGAGTCCCCTCGCCTGACCGAGTTCGAGCGGCAGGTCCTGCCGCATCTGGACGCGGCTTACAACCTGGCGCGATTCCTCATGCGCAACGATCAGAATGCCGAGGACGTTGTGCAGGAAGCTGCACTACGCGCGTTTCGATTCTTCGACAGTTTTCGGGGCGAAAACAGCCGGGCATGGTTCCTAAGTATTGTCCGCAACACCGCATTCACTGCTCTCAAGCGCAATCGTATGGATGAAGAAACAGTCGTGTTTGATGAGGAATTGCACGGTGGCCAGATACCGCCGCTGGATGCTGGCATCGCGCTCGATCGCGCCCAAGAACGCCAAACAGTGCGCGCTGCAATCGAACAATTGCCGGCAGAATTCCGGGAAGCAATTACCCTGCGCGAACTTGAAGGAATGTCGTACAAAGAAATTGCGGACGTGGCCGGTGTTCCGATCGGAACCATCATGTCGCGTCTGGCGCGTGCGCGTCGCCAGCTG
>DATDAJ010000351.1:0-10563 GCA_036525475.1 Candidatus Udaeobacter sp. | reverse complement strand
CTTCTCCTTCGCCGCCGAGGCCTTTGGCACTTTCACGTCGAGCTCGTTCTCAGTGCGCGCTGCATTCCATGTGAGCAGGAAAAAAATTAGAAGAAGCAGCAACACATCGACGAGCGGCGCAAGCTGAATGCCGGGATGATGCAAAGGCGCACGACCGCGTAGATTCATGAGAGCAATCGAATTTTAGAGCTCGTCTTCAATTAAAACAGGTGACCGTTCCGCACGTCTGCCGTATTGCAATGAAAGCAATGCCAGAACGTGCGTGGAAGCAGCCTCGAGTTCCGAGATCAACTTCTGCGACCTGCCGCGGAAGAAGGCGTAAAAAATCATGGCCGGAATACCGATCGCCAGGCCCGCAGCGGTGTTGACGAGCGCTTCGCTAATCCCGCGCGAGAGCGCTATGTAACGCGCCGACCCGAGATCAGAACCTAACGCACCGAAGGAACGAATGATTCCAAAAACGGTGCCCAGCAGACCCAGCAGTGGCGCAATCATCCCGATATCTGCCAGGTAAATCACGCGGTTGTTCAAACTGGCGGCCACGCGTGTTCCCTCTGTCTCGGCGATTTCGCGGACCTGCTGCAAATCCGCGTGTGGATTCTTGGTTGTGAAATCGAGCATTTTTTGCACGACGCGCGCGATCGCTTCTCCATGCCGGTTGGAAACAGCCAGCAGCCCGAGATAATCGCGTTTACGTAGGAGCGCATCGGCAGTCGCCATGTAACCGCTCGAAACAACCGCTCCGCGCCGGATCGTCAGGAAGTAAACGACCACAAGCGCGACGAAAAAAATTGACAACAAAAACATCGGAATCATCACCGGACCCGCTTTGACGAGGGTCTCCAGCACCGTCTGTGAGTGCTGCGGGACCAGCGGCGGCGTGGGTTCCTGCGCGAGCAGAGGCGACGCGCTCCCCAGCGCGGCAAAGAGCACAACCCAAATCTTCATGCCGGAAATTTTGTAATGATATGCGGAGCGAAACATCGATGCAAATGGGTCCCAGGGCCAGCGTTGAGGATTAGAGGTAATTTTCAGCAAATTGTTCATACATTCGCTTGTTAATTGCTCCTCCTTGGGCCGGTGACAGTCGACTTTGCTGCGAACTCGTCACTGGCGGTGGACGAGAAAAATGTGTGCGGGTTGAATTTCGGGATCCAGTTCAACGTAATTTTGCCGGCCGCGCCAGGTGTAACGCGCATCGCTTAACAAATCGTGCACCTGATACTCATCGCTTTCCATCTGCCCAAATTCCTCAATTGGAACAAGGATAAATGAATTTTGCTTGCGAAAGGGGTCGAGATTCACCACCACGAGGATGATGTTGTCCCGCGCGGGGGTCATCTTGCCGTAGAACAAAATTGCGTCGTTATCGGCGGGATAGAAACGCAGGTTCGTGAACATCTGAAGGGCGCGATTCTGCTTCCGGATTTGGTTTATGCGCGCGATCCAATCCTTGATGTTTCCGGGCGCATTCCAATCGCGCTTCTTGAATTGGTACTTCTCAGAATCGAGATACTCCTCACGACCCGGCAACGCCTCGTTCTCGCACAGCTCGTATCCACTGTAGATTCCGTAAAGCGGCGAAAGCGTCGCTGCCATGAGCACGCGAACCATGAACGCAGGGCGGCCGCCCTCTTGAAGCACAAACGGGAGGATGTCGGGCGTGTTCGGCCAGAGATTAGGCCGAAAATATTCGCTCATTTCAGTCTGCGTAAGCTCCGTGAAATAGTCGATCAGCTCCTGCTTAGAATTTCGCCAGGTGAAATACGTATAACTCTGGTTAAACCCTGCCTTGGCCAGCGCTTTCATCATCTTTGGCCTTGTGAACGCTTCGGAGAGAAAAATCGTGTCAGGATATTTCTCGCGAACGCCTTCGATCAAATACTCCCAAAAGGCGACCGGCTTCGTATGCGGATTGTCCACGCGAAAGATCCGCACACCGCGCTCGGCCCAAAACAGCACGATGCTCTTCATCTCGGCCCAGAGCTCGCGCCAGTTTTCGCATCGAAAGTTTATCGGATAAATGTCTTCGTATTTTTTCGGCGGGTTCTCCGCGAATTTGATCGTGCCGTCCGGCCTTTTGTAAAACCACTCAGGATGTTCCTTGACGTACGGATGATCAGGCGAGCAATTAATCGCGAAATCCAGAGCGATTTCCATTCCGCGTTTGCGCACTTCCTGTTGCAGCCAATCAAAATCCTCAAGTGTGCCTAACGAAGGTTCCACCGTTTTATGTCCGCCGGCCTGGCCGCCAATCGCCCATGGCACTCCCGGATCGCCTGATTCGCAAATGACCGCGTTATTGCGACCCTTGCGACTAGTCTCACCGATCGGATGAATCGGCGGAAAATAAAGAACGTCGAACCCCATTGCCTTTGCGTCGTCCACGCGCGGCAAGCAATCCCGAAAGGTTGATCCGCGGTCTCCGTGGCCCTCTGCTGAGCGCGGGAAAAATTCATACCACGCGGCGAACACTGCTACCGGCCGATCAACTACGACGCGGGGAACCGGCTCGTATTGCGTGGCGTCCGCGCGATCGGGGTAGGTCGCCATAAGTACTTCCAGCTCGCCTGACTTCGCGACTGCGTAAATTTCTGAATTGGCGCCGGTGACGATTTGCTCGGCAAATTCGCGTAAGCGCGTGGAGTCCGCTCGATCACGCGCACGGCTTGCTGCCGCTTTCACAATTGCCGCGCCTTCCAACGCTTCGCTTCGCAGATCGGCGATCCCACCTTCAAATTTCTTTGCGAACTCTTGCTGCCAGCTGCGGAACGTGTCTGTCCATGCTTCGACTGTGTATTCGTGAATGGCCTGATCGTAGAGGGTGCACACGCCGCGCCAGCGATCGTTATCAACAAACATCATCGGCGTTTCCCGCCACGCCCTCTTGCCAGCAACACGCCACTTCAGAACCGCCGCAACGACGTCGTGGCCATCCTTAAAAATGTCAGCTTCGACTACGAGATCTTCGCCCACGATGCGCTTGATGGGGGAATGGCCACAATCAATCAGCGGCTGCACGTTGTCGATCACCACCGATGGAAACGCCCGGGCCATGCGCCACCAATCAACCGAGATTCCCATCGAGCGAAAGGATAATCCGATTATTCGCCGATGGCACGGCGACCTGGCTGCGCGACGGCGCAGCGTTCAGCTGAAGCCGGAGCTATTGCCGCGACTTAGTTACGCCGAAAAGTAAAACGCACACTCGTACAGACCTGAGTTGCGATTCACTTCGCGGCGAACACGCGTTCCTAAGACGGCTTCGAACATGTCCTGCTCGAACCTGCCGACGATCGGGTACTGCTCCGCCACGTTGAGAAGGGGAGAATGACACTCAAGAATTTGGGGACCGCCGTCTTTCTCGTTGTTCAGGAACTCAGCCATGTAGCCTTCGCCGTCGCGGACATGTGCAAGCCACTTCGCGCGTTCCGCGACGGTTTCTCCCTTCGCCTTGGCTTTCAGCGCCGCGGTCTTCTTTTTGAAAATGCTGTAAAGTAACTTCTCCGGCGCGTTCGGTCCGTAGATGTCCTCCGCTGCTTTCAATAAGTCCAGCGTGAACTGGTGGCTGTCGGCATGAAAAAGATCATGCGTGCGGCGCGTCAGGCGATAGACCATTTCCGGTCTGCCCATTTTTTGCGGTCGTCGCCAGGTATCCAGATAGCCGTCGCGATGCAGCGTAATGCAATGCTGTTTGATGCCCATATAGCTCATACCCATTTTTTCCACGAGCTCGTTGACCGACATGCCCTTGGTGCGCTTGAGGGAGTTGATAATGTCAAGCCGTTGGGTGCGGCCAATTTCCGAAATTAAACGTTGATTCATACAGCTGAAATGGTTGGGAGAACGAAAGTGCCGGACTTTACACGCCGCAATATTTAATACGCAAGTGTAAAATTTACACAAATTTTACACAACAGTCGACGGTGAAAGAAAACACGAAACAAGTGTCCTGTGACGACGCGGCGCAAACAGCAGCTACGGGAAGGGCGAGATGCTTTTGCCAGGGATTCAGAGATTGCTCGGAATCACCACTTACGAGTAGAGATACTCGTCGTGGTACTCGCGCTGCGGCGCGAACTGCAGGTTCTCGTTGCCGGTCTCGGGATACTCGAAGATTTTCCCTTCGTAATTCCGGATCACGATTTTTTCGTTGTCGTGATACAGGACATAACCGGGGTTGATCGGCACTTTCCCCCCACCGCCAGGAGCATCGATGACGAATTGGGGCACAGCGTAACCAGTGGTGTGCCCGCGCAGTCCCTCAATGATCTCGAGGCCTTTGGCAACCGACGTGCGCAGGTGTGAGGAGCCATTGATCAGGTCGCATTGGTAGACGTAATAGGGGCGGACGCGACACATCAGCAGCTTATGCACGAGAGTCTTCATGGTCTCGATGTCATCATTCACGCCTGCGAGTAACACACTCTGGTTGCCCAAGGGAATGCCCGCGTTGGCGAGACGTTCCAACGCCTGTTTTACCTCGATGGTAAGTTCGCGCGGGTGATTCACGTGCACGCTCATCCAGAGCGGATGATATTTTGCCAGCATTGCACACAACTCGGGCGTGATTCGTTGTGGCAGAAAAATCGGCACCCGCGTACCGATCCGCAAGAATTCGATATGCTTGATGGTACGCAACCTCGACAAAAGCTTCTCGAGCCTGTCATCGCTGAAAATCAACGCGTCTCCGCCGCTAAGAAGCACATCGCGTACTTCTGTGTGTGCTTCGAGATAACGGAACGCCTCCTCGAAATCGGTGTGAAATTCCTGTTCGCCAACTCCGCTAACTACTCGACTCCGCGTGCAATAACGGCAGTAACTCGCACAACGATCCGTCACCAGAAACAAAACGCGATCCGGATACCGATGCACTAAACCGGGCACCGGCATGTGCGAATCTTCGCCGCAAGGGTCAGCCATGTCGTAAGGCGACGCCCACGTTTCCTCGATTCGCGGAATGACCTGACGCCTGATCGGGTCATCCGGATTGTTTGCTGGCAGCAGGTTAAAAAAGTGTGGGGTGACGGCCAGCGCAAGTTTGTCGCCGGACAGCAAAACGCCGCTGCGTTCCTCGGCGCTCAGTTCCAGATGTTTCTCGAGTTGCGTGAGGGTGGTAACTCTGTTTTTGAGCTGCCATTTCCAATCGTTCCAGAGTTCCGGAGCCGTGTCTGGCCAATACCCTGGCGCGTGTGAAACGAAAGCTTTTCCATCCCCATTTTCAGAGGCAAAAGTATTCATTTTTGTGGTGGACGAAAAAGTTAAGGCCCTTAAATATCGTGTCAATGCAGGCACTTGGCCGTGCGCTACGCACGTGCATGAACCATGCGCGGGCCGCGTAACCGCGCCGTCTACAACTCGTTCAACGGCAGACGTATTTCTCGACCAACATTCCTTGCCACTTGCAACAAGAATGAGTCCTGTCCATGCCTCGCGAGTAACGACAACCCGACTGGTACCCCGGCGACGTCAGCTATTGGGAGCGACACTTGCGGTAGACGGCCCATCCCCGCAACGCTCGTCAGCGACAATGTGCGAGGATAATAGCCGGTTCCACTCGAACTGCGTCTGGGTGGATCGCCCTTACGAGGAGCGAGCGCGGGTGTTGTTGGGATGCACAGCAGGTCGTTTGGCCCGAGAAACTCGTGCAAACGTCGGAAATATTGTTCGCGTCGTTGCAAGCTCTCCGAGACGCGTCGCCGGTCGAGTTGCTTCATCAGCTGAAAACTCGCAACTATCTCGGGTCCAAACTCCGGCCTGGCGCTAGCGATCCACCTGCCAAGGCAACTCTCGATCTCCGCCCATTGGATCACGCAAAAACTGTCGACCCATGTCGTGAAGCCATGTCCAGCGTCATCAGGGACCAGCTCTTGCAGAGATGACTCCCGCGCGGCGCCACCGAATATTTCGAGTAGCCGATGCCGCGGCTCGGATAAAAATTCCTGAACGTCGGCGTCGGCAAGTTCGAAAGCCTCTCGGATCAAATGAATCGTCGCTGGTTTACTTGGAGACGCCGGCGCCGAGGACAACACAACGGGTGCCACCTTTGCCATTACATCAGCGTTCTGCGCGAGGATGCCGACGGTGTCGAACGATGGCGCTAGCGGATTCACGCCGGCAACCGATACGAAGCCGTGCGACGGCCGGAAGCCCCAGATTCCGCAATTGCTCGCTGGAACCCGGATGGAGCCGCCCGTATCCGTTCCCAACGCAAAATCCACTAACCCGCACGCAACGGCCGAAGCGGATCCGCTCGACGATCCACCCGGCACGCGATCCGGCGCTCGCGCGTTGAGAGGCGTGCCGTAAAAGTGATTCTCACCCAGAAGACTGAAAGCCAACTCGTCCGAAATCGTTTTCCCAACGCAACGGGCACCCGCGTGCAAGAGTTGCTCTACACACACAGCGTGAACCACCGCGGCAGGATGGGAATCGCGCCACGTCGGATTACCGCAACCGGTTTTGAAACCGGCCACATCGATTGTGTCTTTAACAGCAAAGCGCAGTCCATCCAGTGGACCGCTCTCGGTTGGCGACAGATCGAAAGTCGTTATAAAGGCGTTACTCTGAGCAACGGTGACCGTGGAGCTGTTCATTCGCTGACTTTGACGCAACGTGAACAATCCGCGATCACTCTTTAAGCAATGACGACTTCCCAGCCGTTCGAAAGAAAAATGACGGCTTGGAAGCCGTCACTCTCGGAGCACTATTTTCCGCTGAGCACGCTTAACTCCCAGCGATAGCCATCGAGATCATGGAACCACAGTCCCATGTTTTTCGAGCCCTGGGCTTCCGGACCGATTTCCTCGCCCGGATCTTCAATATCGACGCCGACCTTCTTCAAATGAGCGAGCGCCTTTCGCAGCGTCGCCATGTTGGGTAGATGAAATGACATGTGATCAATCGTTTCCGGCGACGGCTTTCCTTTAAACAACGCGATCGTGACGCAGTCGTTTCCAACCGCCACGCCGTTTTCGAATTCGAATTGTTTCCGCAGACCCAAAGCGCGCTCGAACCACTTCGCGCTCTTCTTCGGATCGCGTACAGCCAGGCCAAAGTGGCCGACTTCGCCAAGAGTAAATGGAAGCTTCATCTGGATCGCCAAGCCCGTAGCCGATCGCTCGGAACCTTAACTCCGGCCCCAGAGCATTGCGACGGAAGTCGTTAGGCTCCCACCCATGTTGAAGGTGAGGAACCGTTTGGCGTTTTCGATCTGGCGCGCGCCGGCTTGTTCGGTCAGCTGTTGATAGGCTTCGAACACTTGGCGAACACCGGTCGCGCCGACAGGATGACCATCACCGATCAGACCGCCGCCAGCATTCACTGGAATTTGGAACGGTGCTTTGGATTTTTCCGGACGCACCGCCGGCAGCGTTGTCGCCCCGCTTTTCACAAGGTCGACGCCCTTGCCCGGCTCGGCGAGTCCGAGAATTTCGTACGCGACAATTTCTGTGATCGAAAAACAATCGTGAACGTCGGCGCCGTGGAGATCGCGCGGCGTCAGGTTCCCCATTCGAAAAGCTTTCTCCGCAGCTTTGCGCGCAATCGAAAACGTTGGTGCATCCTTTTTGTCGAGCGGTAGATAATCAGTCGTGTGACCGTAACCAAACAGCCGGACAGTTTTGTTTTTGTCCCGGCCGATTTTGTCCAGATATCTCCCGGAAACGAGGACAACCGATGCCGCGCCATCGGTGATCTGTGAGCAATCAGAGACTTTGAGCGGCGGCGCCACATGCGGATTCTTATCCGAAACTTGCGATGCGGAATCGAGAGTAAGATCAGCGTCGCGCATTTGCGCGAGCGGATTCAATTTCGCGTGCGCATAATTTTTCCATGCCACAAGTGCCAGATCCGCTTCGGTCGCGCCATATTTCTCGATATAAATCTGCGCGATGCGCCCGAACAACTTCGGGAACATAAAATCGCCGTACTCAGGCTTCTCATTGTGATAGTCGGCAGCCGCACCAAGCACGTCAGAACCATCGAGTGACGACATTGTTTTCTGCTGTTCTGCCCCGACGACGAGCACGACATCATAAAACCCGCCGATGATCCATTCCGCACCTAACAACACCGACAGCGCGCCAGATGCGCAGGCCGCTTCGGTATGCATTGTGGGGATGCCGCGCAATTTCGGATCGATCTCCGGAATAAACGCGCCGAGTTGCAATTGTTTCGTGAACTGGCCCGCGTTGAAATTGCCAACCGCGCCCGCCTGAATTTCGCCGGGATCGATCTTGGCATCATCGATCGCCTTTTTGCCGGCCTCGATGATGACGTGCCGGATGGTCTTACCTTCCTTCTTCAGATTGCGCTTAAAATCCGTGCGCCCGCCCCCGAGAATGTAAACAGACTCGCTCATTCCTTAGCTTAACCAATTTCCACGCCACGTCATCCTGAGCGCAGTCGAAGGATCCCGCAGAAGTTAGCTTTCCGTAGCGCAACGGGATTCGTCGACTCCACTTCGTTCCGCTCGGAATGACATTCGTCAGTTCACCCGCCAAAAGCATTCAAGCCCGTTATATCGCGGCCGATGATCAAGGTGTGAATGTCGTGTGTGCCTTCGTACGTGAAGACGCTCTCTAGATTCATGACGTGCCGGATCACGGAGTGTTGATCGGTGATGCCTGCAGCGCCAAGAATGTCCCGCGCCTTGCGCGCACATTCGAGCGCCATCCAGACATTGTTGCGTTTCGCCATCGAAATCTGCGCAGGACGCGACGAGCCTGCTTCCATCATACGAGTAAGACGGAACGCTAATAACTGCGCCTTGGTGATTTCCTGCGCCATCCAGACAAGTTTTTGTTGCACGAGTTGGAAGCTGGCAATTGGTCGGCCGAATTGTTCGCGCGCTTTGGCGTAAGCCAGGGCTGTTTCGTAGCAATCAATCGCCGCGCCAATGACGCCCCACGCAATTCCGACACGGGCATACGACAGGCATGATAACGGCGCGCTAAGCCCGCGAGCGTTCGGCAGTCGGTTTTCCGCAGGGATCCGGCAATTCTCGAACCAACACTCCGACGTTCGTGACATCCGCAGACTGAACTTCCCCTCGATGTCGCGCGCGCGAAAGCCCGGCGCGTCCTTCTCAACCACGAATCCGCCGACATGGCCGTCGTCATCCTTCGCCCAAACAACTTTGACGTGAGCGATAGAAGCGTTGCCGATCCAACACTTGCTGCCGTTCAAAATGTAATCATCACCCTCGCGTTTGGCGCGCGTTTCCATCCCGCCCGGGTCTGAGCCGTGTTCATGTTCCGTTAACCCGAAGCAACCCACGCGCTCACCCGACACCAATTCGGGCAACCATCGAGCGTGTTGCTCTGGCGAGCCAAATGAATGGATCGCCTGAATTGCGAGCGCGCCCTGCACCGACGCCAGCGAGCGAATCCCGGAATCGGCGCGTTCCAGTTCCTGCATGATCAGGCCATACGCCGTGTAGCTTACGCCTGCGCATCCGTGCTCTTTGAGGTATGGCGCGTAAAAGCGCAGCGCGCCCATGCGCCTAATGAGATGGTCCGGAAATTTGGCGACACGATGGCAAGGAACGACTTCGGACAACACTTCCTTCTGCACAAACTGCGCCGCCCGGTCGCGGATCGCGCGCTCTTCATCCGTGAGAAGTTCTTCGATTTTGTAGTAATCGAGCGAATTCATATCGAGCGATCCGGCTAATGCGCGCCAGTTTAGCGGTTGCGCTACGCGAATACAACGGCCGCGCGATCCGTTGGAAAATTCGCTCAGCGATCTTTACGAAGCCAAGCAGCAGCATGATTGTGGCCGCTGTGGCCTTCAAATTTCATCTTTCACTTTTGTTGAAGTTTGTTTGCGCGGTTGTGGCAGCGCCCCTGCTCTGCGTTGTGGCTGAAAACGCTGCTCATCAGGCAAGCCCGAAACCATCTAGCGGAGCATTTGATGCTCAGGCTGCCGAACGTTTCGCAAAGTTGGCGCTGCAGTGCGTGCATAAGGAATATCCGAACAAGATCAGTCACGTTCTGAATAGCGATGCCGATGTCGCGCCGCCACGGAAACTGACACCGGCGTTTTGCGGCTGCTACGATTGGCACTCGTCAGTGCACGGACATTGGCTGCTGGTGCGGTTGTTACGCACGTTTCCAGATGCGCCATTCGCAAAAGCCGCACGCGACGCTTTGAAGCAAAGTCTCACCGCTGAAAATCTGAAGACTGAAGCGGCATATCTACGGGGAGACGGCCGCTTGAGTTTCGAAAGGCCGTACGGATTAGCGTGGCTTTTGCAACTCTGCGCCGAGTTGCGCGAATGGGAGGATTCGCAGGCGCGAGAAATGTTGGCAAACCTGAAGCCGCTTGAGAATGCAGCTGTCGAGCGATTGACCACGTGGCTACCGAAACTGTCGCACCCAATACGCATCGGTGAGCACAATCAAACCGCATTCGCGCTTGGGCTGCTTCTCGATTCTGCGCGGGTCAAAAATGACGAACGCCTAGCTAAACTCGCCGCTGATTCAGCGCGAAGATTTTATCTGGCGGATAAGAATTGTCCGCTCGCGTATGAGCCTTCGGGTGAAGATTTTCTTTCGCCCT
>DATDAJ010000350.1:0-7778 GCA_036525475.1 Candidatus Udaeobacter sp. | reverse complement strand
GATCACATTTCGTTGCACACCGGGAGGAGCGCTCCGAAATGGCGTGTCGGCGAAAACTGTTCCCGGCGAACTGGCCGGACCCATGGGAGTTAAGGGAAAAACCTGCTGGCCTTGTGGCCCATTATTGAAAGGCTGAACCGGAGGAGCTGGACTCACGGTTTCCATTTCGTCCAAAGGGGGCTCGCTTGGCACAGCACCCGCTGCAGGAGTCGGTGACGGATCCTTGGTCGTTGGTCGCGACAACCCAGAAGATTTAATCCCGAGCGATCGCAGCGTCTCATCGTTGAGTTCACCGGTGACCTGCAGGCCATCGCGAATTTGATAACGGCGAATCGCTGCAGTGAGATTCGCATTCATGTCGCCGTTGACTTCACCGTAGTAGAAACCTTCATCCTTGAGAGCCTGTTGCACGCTTTCAACGAGTTGGTCCGCCCGCATCAGCATCATCGATCCCATGAAGATCACCGCAGCAATTGTGATTTTCATGGTCATTCGACGACGCCGTTTTTTGCCTATTCAGCGCTCTTCTGGCCTGTGGCTGCCAATGCTGATTTCTGCTGACTCACGGCTTCGCGATACCGCAGAACGCCGTCGGCAACTGCTGCCGCCAATTGGTCGCGATAATCCTCGCTGACAAGTTTCGAAAGTTCGTCCTTGTTCGTAATAAAGCCGCCCTCAATCAACACCGCGGGAGAAGTCACGTTTGCGATCACAAAAAATTGTTTGGCTTGCGTCCCGCGATCGACGGAGCGGGTCCGCGCCACCAGCGCTTCCTGAATAAAACTGGCAAGACTTTGGCTTTCGGGCTTGGGCGAATTGGACGGCGGCCGCGAGAAAAACGGCAACCACGAAGCGAAAGTAGAGCCTGAATTAATCTGATGCGTAGCATAGTAAGTTTCCACGCCGCTCGCGACAGGTTTGTTGTCTTCGTTAAAATGAATGCTGATAAAAATGCTTTCTTTCGACCGATTCCCGAACGCTGCGCGCTCCGCCAATGAGACATAGCTGTCCCCGAGCCGTGTCATCAATGTGGCGACACCTTCGGAGTCCAGGAGCCGATCGATGCGGCGCGCAATGTCCAATGTCAGATCCTTTTCCATGACTCCGCCACACATTGCGCCGGAGTCTTCACCCCCATGGCCTGGATCAAGAACCACTACTGCGAATGGTTTGGACGTCTGTGGCTGAGTCGCCTTTGATTCTCTATAAGCCGGCGGTCGCTTCTCTTGATGAAACGAAATCCAGACAAGCGAGGCGATCATCAACAACAAGCCTGCGATCCCCAGCACATTTCGGATGACTCGTTTCATTTGTGGTCCCCGTCAGAAAAGTTCTCCTCATAATTTAATCACCGAGAAATGATGGAGCGCAATTCCTTATCTGTTAACGAACGATAACGGAGTGGTCTGCTGCTATCGCGCTCCAGCACTGCTGCTTCGATAGCAGCAATGGCGAGTTGTTCCTCGCGATGTTGCGCGATGGCGTCGCGCGCGGGCAGTTCTTTTGCTTCGCTCGCTTGCAACAACATGTGCCCTACACTCCATGCGTCGAGCCCCGACTTCACTGCCATTTCAAAGCTGGCATCCGGTTTGTGCTCGTTTTTCAGAAACGCTTCCATCATTTCGACCGATTGGCGCGTGCCGCTCAGCACGGCGAAATCTTGTCGCGCTCGCGCGTAGGTCGCGCCATTGCTCGCAATCTCGCCGTCGTATTCCACTCGCAAAAACAAATCATCGTCGGGACGTGCGCCGACCTCCGCGAAAATCATCCGCGCCAGATACGGCGGCCCATAGATCTGCTCGAACGCGCTTTTCATGACAGGACTGAGCGAATAGTGCGCGAGCCGCCGTAGTGAAACATCCCCAGCCGAGCGAGTGAAGCCTTCGGTGCTGGCCAGTTCAATCGCGGCCATTCGCAACCGCTCGATGTCGCCAGGATGCCCAATCGCTCCCATTGCGATCCGATCGTAAATCTCGAAAAGTTTCTGGCGCGTCTGACCGAGCGTGACAAACAGAATGCCTTCGCGGTAACCCAATGCCGCGATGGGACTACCGGGGGCCAGCTGCCCCTCGATGTACTCGCGCCGGTTGGCGATTGCTTCGACCCAACGATACGGCTCTTCGATCATGAGCGGTAGCGGAACACAGGTCTGTGGCCTCTGCTCTGTCCTGCTTTGTTCGTTTCAGCCCCAAAAGCGTTCGGAGCTGGCCGGACAGACTGGAAGTCTATATTCCTCATGCAACCATTTCTTTGAACACGGCAGCGATTTTGCTCTCGGGCAAAGTGTTGATCCCTTCGCGCGACACAATCTTGATGACGGGATAAATCTTTCCGCTACGATCCACGCCGGCCGTCGCCGTATCCGATTCCGCAGCAGTGTCGAGGGCGCGCAGGGCGAGCGATACTGCTTCCTGTTCGTTCAACTTATGCAGCCGCTTCGGGCCCCAGGTATTTTCATAATACAGAATGCCGCGGACCGCCGGCGAGCCGGACCCCGTTGCCGCGTAATCGGCCGCTTCAAATTGCGCGCCCATTGCATCATAAAAATAAAGGCGCGCCTCGGGTTTCGAATTTCCGTCGTAAGTCGCAAAGATCGGGACTACGACACCGACGCCTTGCATGACGAATCCGAAATTGTCTCGCAACAACTTCGAGAGCGCTCGCACTTTGCCGTCGACACTCATTTCCTGGAGCTGAGTTCGCCGAAAATATTGGAGTGAATGCTCGAGCACGCGCGCCATTTCCCACGCGGTCGCAGGCACACCGGCTATGGCCATTATGGATTGCCTATCGACTTCCAAAACCTTGTCCGCACGATCGTAGACGACCGTGTTACCCGCAGTCGCGCGGCGATCTCCCGCAACCAGAACGCCACCGGAAAATTTGAACGCAAGGATCGTTGTCGCCTCGATCGGTTGCCACGTCTGCTGTTGCGCCGCGTTTTGCGGCATCGAACCAATGGCAGCCGGGCCGAGCAGACCTTTGCGCCGGAGCAGCGAAGGAAAGTCATCCGCTGCACCAGAAAAGTTCTGGTCAAATCCCAACTGTGAACGGTCCATTACTGACCCGTGCGCTGGCGATAGCGCTTGGATTGGTTGGGATCGACCTTGCGCATTTTCTTTAACAGATCCTTTGTGTCCGGTCGTGAAACGTCCGGCGAACGCGGCCCACCGCCATCGCCTTGTTTAGGTCCCCACGGAGCCGGTTCCGCCGGCTTTTGAATGCGCTCAGGCATGAAAAAACGTACGAGCAAAAGTTCGAAACGCAAGCCACGCGCCGCGCGGAATCATTACACAAATACAGTGGATTCGTTAACGCTTGCAAAACAACGGTTAAGCGCAGCGAACCTGCTTGTCAGATAAATGTCCCGATGGCAAATTTTCACTGAGATGAAAGTAATCTCTATTTTGTGCGCAGTAAGCTCTTTCGCGATTTGCACTGCTTTTGCGGAGAGCCCGGTGCCGAACGAAGGAAAATCAGCGGAGTCCGCGCAACTTGAAGCTTTGGCAAAGAAGATTGACGAACAAAACGCCAAGATCGACGCGCTTTCTCAGGAGATTCTCAAACTGGAGCAACAATTCTCGCATGCTCGGCCAGGTGTAATGATTGGAGAACCTACACCCGCCCCAGCAACCGCTGCCGCTCCCGGCACATCTGCATCGCATTCCCCCGTCGAAGGCAACGCGCACACTGTTGCGCGCGGCGAAACGCTCACTTCGATTGCGAAAATGTACAAAGTGACTGTGGACGATTTACAGAAAGCCAATCACATCGAGGACGGCCGTAAATTGCAGGCCGGCCAAACAATCACTATTCCGACGGCATCGCCTGCCGCTTCTGGCTCGCCATCGCCGTAAAAGACGAAATCTCACGTGAACCAAAAGTGGTTTCTTCGCAAACACGAGGACGGAAGCACGTTCGGACCGGTGCATTTCGACCAGATCACGCGTTGGGCTGCCGCGGCGCAGATCGCGCCGCACGACACTCTGTCCAGCGACGGCCAGACGTGGGTCAGAGCGCCGATGGTACCGCAGTTGAGCATGGACTGGCTCGTCGAGCTAACAAGCGAGCAGTACTATGGACCGACTACTCTCGGTACTTTGCGGGAATTTATTCGGCTGGGCGAAATCGATAGCGAGACGGTCGTGATCAACAGCTGTGACGGTACCCGCCGCCAAGTCCGGGAAATGCCCGACCTGTGGGAAATCGAGCCGTCAGAGGCCGACGAAAACCAGTTCCAAATTCAACTCGGCGACCCTGTCGGACCGGGCGTAGCGAAAATGTCCACCCGTCTTCAGGAGCGAATTCGCGACCTCGAGCAAACGCTCCAGGAAGAACGCCGCGCGCTTGCCGAGAGCCAGGAGCGTTACAACGAGCTGGAGCGAAAATACCAGGACCTTTTGCTGAGCGATCTCTCCTAACTCGGGCGACTCGCCTGCCAAGTTGTTAGACCGGCAATCGCTCCTCTTCCGGTTCCGCGACTTCTGGGGTGACAATTTCCTCCTGCGGCTCTCCTTCGCGCTGAGGTGACGACTCCAACAGACTCTGCCGGCATAGCTGCGCGTATTTTTGATCCAGCACGAGCAATTCTTCGTGTGAGCCTCGCTCGACAACGTGGCCGTGATCCAACACCAGGATCTGGTCCGCACCTACGATCGTCGAAAGCCGGTGTGCAATCACAATCGACGTTCGATTCGCCATCAAATGTTCCAGCGCCTCCTGGATTAAGCGTTCCGTCGCCGTGTCCACGCTGGCAGTTGCTTCATCAAGAATCAAAATCGGTGGATCCTTGAGCAGCGCCCGCGCAATTGAGAGCCGCTGTTTCTCGCCCACGCTCAATTTCACGCCGCGCTCGCCGACCACGCTCTCCAATCCCTGCGGCAAGCGCTCGATGAATTGTCGCGCATTCGCGGCATCCACCGCGCGCCAAAGCTCCGCGTCACTTGCTGTTGGTTTCCCCATCAAAAGATTTTCGCGAATCGATCCGTTGAAAAGGAAGCTTTCCTGCGTCACCACGCCGATCGCTTCGCGCAAAGTGCGCAGGTCGTACTCTCGGACGGGTTTGTCATCGACGTAAATCTGGCCGGAGTCGAACTCGTAAAAGCGCACGAGCAAATTCACCAGCGTCGATTTTCCCGCGCCGGTCGCGCCGACCAGCGCAGTCGTAGTTCCCGGCAGCGCGTGAAATGAAATGTGCCGAAGCGCAGATAACCCGTCGACGTAACTGAAGCTCACATCTTCGTAGCGAATGTCACCGATGATGGGCAGCGCAGGCTTGTAGGGGAAGCTGACAGCTTCCCGTGTGTCATCGCGTTTGATACGGGGGAACCTGTCAGGTTCCTCTACAGACTTGATCTTCGCTACAACGCCCGGCTCGGCATCTTCATCGAGAATCTCAAACACACGTTCGCCTGCCGCGCGGCCGGCCTGCACCAACTGATTCAGCTGGTGCAAGCGGCTGATGGGATCGTAAAGAAATGCCATGAGCATCAGGATCCCGATCAGATCGCCCAGCTGCAGGCTGCCGGTCAAAACGTCGTGACTACCAAATCCCAGCACGAGCAACGCGCCGATTGCTTCGAACATCGACATCGACGGCGAGTAAATGGCCCATGTCCGCATCACCACCAGGGTGGCGTGCCGCAGTTGATCGCTGGCGCGATTGAAACGCGTGTGTTCCTCGCGTTCGCGCGCGAAGCTTTTGATCTGACGAACCCCGGCAAGATTATCGTGCAACAGCGCGTTGATATTCGATGCGGCGCGCCGCTGTAATCGATATCGCCGGTGCGCCGTTAGCGTGTAGGCGAGCGCGCCAGCGATTAGCAGCGGCAACGGCACCAGCGCAAGCAATGCAAGCTTTGCGTTCCAATAAAACATCACCGTCACGACAATCACGATTTGTAAAACCGCGACGACGCCTTGCTCGATTCCGTCGATCAGCACGCGCTCGACCGCGTTCACGTCTTCGATCACGCGCGTCATCAGGTCGCCTGTCGCCCGATTATCGAACCACCGCAGCGGCAGCACTTGAATGTGCGAATACAAATCGCTGCGGAGATCGAAAATTACTTTCTGCTCGAATGTGTTGTTCAAAATGATCCGGAGCGAATTAAAAAGGTGCTGAATAACAAAAGCCGCCGCGGCGAGCAAAATCAGTGGCAGCAATTTGTCCGGCCGATTCGCGCGCACCACGTCCTCAATGATCCATTTCGTCACGCTCGGAAACACAATGACCATCAACGTGCCCATGATCGCGCACGCGAGCGTCCCTGCAGCCAACCAGGGATACCGCTTTAGATACGCAAATACGCGCCAGACCGTTTTCATTCACGACAAATTTACCAGAAGCCCGTGAATGACGCGAATGGCTTCGCCGCGTTGAATGGGTTAGACCATGATTGGCGAAGGTGGATTCGTGGTTAAGATTTGCGCGTGCCGAATCAATTGCACTTTTCGCCGGACGAAATTCATATCGAGCAGCTTGACGTTTTCACGCGCATCGGAGTTCCCGAAGAAGAACGCGCGAATCCGCAACGATTGACGGTAAGCATTTCCTTTTGGCCGTATCAGCAGGCAAACGATCTGGCGGACCACATCGAACGGACGGTGAACTATTCAACCGTGGCTGAGGAGACGAAGAATTTTTTGCGCGCTGAGTCGGTTAGCCTGATCGAGACGCTGGCAGATCGGGTGGCAAGGCATTTGCTGAAGAGTTTCCCGATTCAAAAAGTGACGGTCGAACTCCGAAAGTTCGTCTTGCAGGACGCAAAATATGTTTCGGTCACCGTCACCCGAACTGCATCCGTGGGTTGATTACAAAGGAGACTAATCGACACGAACCACGGAGCACCAGTTGTAGTGTCCGTTGTCCCCAGCGGACTTGGTGGAAAGAGAATGTCACAAAACAAATCACGCGTTGGCAAGCAAAGTTGTAGCCGCTTCCCTGTGGGAAGCGCCGCATCAGCATTTTTACAGGAGTGGATCAGCGTCGCCCACAGAGCGACGGCTACAGTTTGCCGCTGAAGACAGCGGCCACTACAATTGCTCGATGAAAGACGGTGATTGGAAAACGATCTCGAGCGAGCGGCGCTTCGCCGATCGGAATCTTGAAGTTGTAACGGATCGTGTGCAAACACCCGCCCGGCCAGACCCGCGGTCTTGGACGATCGTACATCGCAAACCGGCGGTCGTGGTCGCACCGATGACACCCGATGGTAAAATCATTTTTATTCGCCAGGAACGGATCCCAATCGGGCAGGCGATTTGGGAAATGCCATCAGGTCAGATCGACGATCACGATGCTAGCGAAGATAAAATAAAGGACACCGCTTTGCGCGAAGTTCGCGAAGAAACCGGCTACGAGTTGGCCCCGAACGGCGAGCTTATTTCGTTAGGCTATTTTTTTTCTTCACCGGGGTTTACAGATGAGCGCGGTTATTTCTTTCTGGCCCGTCCAGTTCAACCCTGCGCAGAAGGCCCGGACAGGGAGGAAGGCGAATCGATTCTCGATTGTCGCGGATTCAACAGCGAAGAAATTGGTCGCATGATCGGCGACAATGAAATTCGCGACGCCAACACGCTTGGCATTTGCGCTACGCTCGCTGCTCGCGGGCTTTTATCGCTCGCGCCGCGTCCATGACTTATCATTCTGCTGTTTTCATTAACACCTGGCTTCAGCCGGATGCGATCACGAGGGTAGCCGGCAAGCCGTTCCAACGGCTTCCATTTGAGTTCAAAACCGTTGAAACGGTTTGTCATTCTTTCAGTTGCCTGCACCT
>DATDAJ010000349.1:0-3619 GCA_036525475.1 Candidatus Udaeobacter sp. | reverse complement strand
CTCGTTGCCCAGCACTGAATATGCGGTCGCGGTTTATTACATTATTGTCACCGCGGAAGCTTCCGCTAACCTCGCCCGCTTCGATGGCGTGCGTTACGGGTATCGTGCTGAAAATCCTAAAGACATTCTCGATCTTTATGGCCGTACGCGTGAGGAAGGTTTCGGACCGGAAGTGAAACGGAGAATTATTCTTGGCACTTACGTTTTGAGCTCCGGTTATTACGATGCCTATTACTTGCGCGCGCAAAAAGTCCGCGAGCTGATTCGGCGGGATTTTCACAAGGTTTTTGAGAAGGTCGATGCTTTAATCTCGCCGACTTCCCCCGTAGCAGCATTCAAGTTAGGCGAACGCGTTGCTGACCCATTGCAAATGTATCTTGCGGATATTTTCACCATCGCAGCCAACCTGGCTGGCATCTGTGGGATTAGCGTCCCATGCGGTTTCGCCGGTCTGAACGGACACCATCTGCCGATCGGGTTGCAGTTGTTAGGCAAACCGCTGGACGAAGCACGCATTTTGCAAGTCGCACACGCCTACGAGCAAAGCACAGACTGGCACAAGATACGTCCGCCAATCGCCTCGACCCCTCCGAAACTATAGCAAACTCGGCGCAATAGTTTGGGCCGGTTCGGGTGAGTCGTCGAAAGCGGCGGAGCACCGCCGCACTCCAAAACGCGAGCGATAAAATGCGGTTGGATTCACGGCCACGTTTTGGAGTGCGGCACTGTTGTGCGGCTTTTCCATCCTGCAGGCTCCGTTTCTTGTGTAGCAGCTTGTTAAGGGCGTCGCTCCCGAATCGATTGCTGGATTTCGGCGATAGCTTCGTCGCGCGGTTTGGCGCCGAGGTTGCCCTTGCCGTGAACGCGGACGCTCACGGCATTGCTTTCCATGTCGCGTTTCCCGATGACGAACATGGTGTGGAGTTTCATTTGTTCGGCGCGCTGGATTTTGCCGTTGATCTTATCGGTGCTTTCGTCGATCTCCGCGCGCACTTGATGACTGCGTAGTTCGTTCAGAATCGATCGTGCGTAATCGAATAACTTCGGGTCGTCGCCGATGGTGAGGATGCGCACCTGCTCAGGAGACAACCAAAGCGGGAAATTGCCGGCGTAATGCTCGATCAAAAATCCGATGAAACGTTCGTGCGTGCCGAGCGGCGCGCGATGGATGCAGATCGGGATCTTATCGACGTTATCGCGGTCCTTGTAGCGAAGATCGAAACTGCGCGGCTGCGCAAAATCGACCTGGTTGGTCGCGAGCGTGAACTCACGTCCGATCACGCTCCAAACCTGCACGTCGATTTTCGGTCCGTAAAACGCGGCCTCGTTAGGCACTTCGACATAATCAATGCCGGAATCTTTTAGCACGCGTCTGGTCATCTCTTCGGTCTGCTTCCAAAGCTCCGGCTCATCGACAAATTTTTGCCCGAGCTTGGATGGATCATGCGTCGAAAAACGCATCAGATATTTCTCGATACCGAAGAGCTTGAAATAGTTCAAATACATTTCGTTCACCGCGTTGAACTCGTCCTCGAACTGCTCCGGGGTCATGTACAGGTGCGCGTCGTTCATGTGCAGCAAACGCACTCGCATGAGTCCGAACAACTCGCCGCTCTTCTCGTAGCGGTAACACGTTCCGTATTCCGCCAGCCGCAATGGCAGATCGCGATAGCTCCTTGGAATCGACCCGAACAGCTTGTGATGATGCGGGCAATTCATCGCTCTTAGGTAATAGCGATCGGAAGTCACGCTGCCAGCGTGACTCGGCGGACGAGCATCTTGCTCGGCCTCTTCCACGTCCGGCTGGAAGCCGGCCGACCGAGACAAGCTGGGAAGCTTGTCTTCCAGTTCCATCGGCGGAAACATTGACTCGGCATAGTAGGGGAGATGGCCGCTCTTCAGGTACAGGCTTTCGCGTGCGATGTGCGGCGTGAGGACGCGCTGATAACCCGCGGTGAACTCGGTTTCCTTTGCGAGCTTTTCCAGTTCCTCGGCTATGACTGCGCCACGGGGTAGGAACATCGGCAAGCCCGGCCCGACGTCGTCGTCGAAAACGAAGAGCTCGAGTTCCCGCCCGAGCTTCCGATGGTCGCGCTTCTTCGCTTCCTCGAGCAGCGCGAAGTAATCATCGAGTTCCTTCTTAGTTTTGAACGCGGTGCCGTAAACGCGTTGAAGCTGCGGATTTTTTTCGTCGCCCTTGTAATATGCGCTGGCAACGGTGGTCAGCTTGAACGCGCCGATGTTTCCCGTCCGCATCACGTGCGGTCCCGCGCAAAGATCGATGAACTCGCCGTTGCGATAGAGTGAAATCTTTTCGTCGGGCGGAATGTTTTCGATGATGTCGAGCTTGAATTTGCTGGGCTCGGGACGTTCGCCCAGAGCGGCGAGCCGGCCTTGCTTTCCGAGCGCGAGTGCTTCGTCTCGTGAAACTTCCACCCGTTCGAATGGGTGGTTCGCTTTGATTTCGTTTTTCATTTCCGCCTCGATCTTCTCGAAATCGTCCGGTGAAATCCGATGCGGAAGGTCGACGTCGTAATAAAAGCCGTTCTCCACCGGCGGCCCTGCGGCGAACTGCGCTTCCGGCCAAATTTTCAAGATGGCCGTGGCTAACACATGAGCCGCGGAATGACGGAGCCGTTCAATATCTGTCATTTGCTCGCGCTGCTCTAAAGTTTTGCGTTGCTCAGCCATTTATATCCAGAGATTCCTCGACTTCGCTCGGAATGACAAGTAGCCGAAGAGGATGTTGAGAGATTGCTCCCAGCCTTCGCACAAAGCTACGGCAGACGCCGCATTTTGCGATGCATGTGATGAAAACGCTGGCCGATCGCCTGCGTCACATGAACGCCGTCATGGCGGTGCGATAGCGAGTCTCGGAAGAGACGCAGCGCTCCTTTCGCAGCCGCGCATGCGGCGTTATCTTTCGGCGAATGCGAATCATTGCGCAGTATCTCCTTTTTGCTGCGATTGCTACGACGGGCTGCGGCCAACAGACCCCGACCGTTGACGATTTTGCAGCGCAGCGCCAGCGGATGGTGGAGAAACATTTGAAACAACGCGGTATCAAGGACGAACGCGTGCTGGCAGCCATGGCCAAGGTGCCGCGCGAGGAGTTTATCCCTGCGGATGCGCGTCCTGGCGCGTACGAGGACGGGCCATTGCCCATCGGTTACGACCAAACGATATCGCAGCCATACATCGTGGCGTTCATGACAGAACAACTGCGACCGAGACCGAGCGACCGGGTTTTAGAAATCGGCAGCGGTTCGGGTTATCAGGCGGCGATTTTAGCCGAGCTGGTGGCGGACGTTTACACGATCGACATCGTCGAGCGGCTGGTGAAAACTGCGGAAGCCACACTGCAGCGTTTGAGCTACAAGAACGTGCATATCAAGGTGGGCGACGGTTACAAAGGCTGGCCCGAAGAAGCGCCGTTCGATGCAGTCATCGTGACCTGCGCGCCGGAGAAAGTTCCGCAACCCCTTGTCGATCAACTCAAAGACGGCGGGCGCATGGTCATTCCCGTCGGCGAACGATTCGCCCAGCAGCTTTATCTGCTCGAAAAGAAAAACGGCCAGTTGAAAGAAAGCGCCACGCTGCCGGTTCGCTTTGTGCCGAT
>DATDAJ010000348.1:0-3935 GCA_036525475.1 Candidatus Udaeobacter sp. | reverse complement strand
GCGCCAGTTTTCATTGCGAATTTCGCCCCCATAGGTTTCGCGATAATCCATCCCCTCAATTTGTTTGACTGAGCCATTGGCATTCAGGCCGACCGCGTAGGTGATAAACTCATGTTTGCCGACGACTTCATCGACTATGAACCAGCCGCCACCGCTCACGCGCCAGACTTGTTGCTCGTCGTGCAACACGCGCACGCCGCTGGCCTGCTCGATGGCTTTGCGTTGCGCTGGAGCCAGTTTCACCGGCACTGCCGTCAAGGATTTGCCAGGAAAAATCGCACGCTGCGCTTGATCGACTGTCAGGTATTGAACTGCAAACGTGGATGGGGCAACCAGCGCAGAAATCGGCAGGGCGATGAAAACGAATTCCGACTTCATCGCGGGCTAAAAATTAAGTCCTACTTTTAACCGAAACAATTGTCGCGTTTCCTCAGCGAAGGTTTGCCCATCCGCCGGCTCGCCTACACCCTTGCCGTAAACCTGATAATTCCAGGTAAGCGTGGCCCACCAATTCTTTTGGGAGTAATGAATACTTGGACCAGCATAAAAAACGCGGTGCTCGAAGTTATATAGGTCGAAAAGCGGATATTCCCATCGGGTGTGAATTTCCACGCCCGCATACCAGTTTGGAGCAAAGCGATAGGCGACACCAGCTGCGCCTTCGAAAGAGACTTCTCTCGGATATTCCTCGGCAGGCTTTTTGCCCCAGGCCCATTCCACGCCAAGATCGAGAGCGCAAATTAGTCGATCTTCCAGGAAGTCTTTTTGGAAATCGATCTCGGGATGAGCGAAAGGCTCGCCTGGAATTGATCGGTAAATGCATATTCGGCTTCGTTTCGAAATGAGTTCCGTAGTACGTGCCTTCGCTCTTTCCTTCGCCCAAAGTAACGAATTGATAAACCCCCAAATGGTGCGCGGGCAGCGTTTCCGCGCCGCGCACGAAACCGAAGAGTTGCTCATCTCCGCGCACGATAGAAACGCAAAACAAAAACGCGGCCAAAGCTGGTAGGAATTTCATGCGGTCCATACATAACATGTCCGGCAAAAGCCTGCTGTCGGACGGTTGTCAATTTTTGATGCCACATTGCGGCGCAATCCAGGGCGCGTCACACCAATAACGCCGCTAGCTAGAAGGCTACGCATGTTTTTCCGCGTATCGCGCGAGCACCCAGCAAAGATCGGAAAGCCGATTGAGATAACGTAGGATTTCTGGATTCGAATCTTTTTCTTCGACGCCGAATGCGGCAATCTGGCGCTCTGCACGGCGGCATGTTGTGCGAGCAAAATCCAGTGCCGCAGAAACCGGCATTCCACCGGGCACGACCCAGTCTTTGGGATACAGCGATTTATCCTTCTCAAGATCGAAAATGACGGAAGTAATCCGATCGACCATCTCTGTTGTAGTGAGATGAAAGCCATCTTTAGTGTAGCGTTCCTGGTCGGATGGCGCCGTAGCTAGCTCTCCCATCACGATGATCAAATCTCTTTGTGCTGCGAGGATTTGATCCGAAAGGAAATTATCAGTCGCTACGGACCGGGCGAGACCAAGCGCGGAGTTCAACTCATCAACGCATCCATAGGCGTCCACACGCGGATCGGCTTTTGATAACCGCCGTCCGTACATCAGCGACGTTTCGCCTTTGTCGCCAGTTTTGGTGACGATGGACACGAAACCAAACTGTAGAGCGTGTGGTTTGCTCGCGCCAGTTGAACGGCGTCCCATACAGACGCCCACAATTACGGCGCTAACCGATCGCAGGTTGCGGTTCGGCTTCTTCCATCACGGGCGCGCCAACCGGTTCGCCTTTTTCGACCAGCTTGAGCTGGCGATGTTCAGGGAACCCAGTTCCGGCAGGAATTAGGTGACCCATGATCACGTTTTCCTTGAAGCCGCGCAGCCTGTCGATTTTGCCCAGCGTAGCCGCTTCAGTGAGCACACGCGTCGTATCCTGGAACGAAGCCGCAGAAATAAAGCTGTCGGTTTCCAACGAAGCCTTGGTGATACCGAGCAGCACCGGAACTGCCTCCGCAGGCTTGCCGCCTTTCTCCACGACTTTCTTGTTCTCTACCTCGAAGTCGAGTTTATCGACCTGATCGCCCCAGAGCAGCGAGGTATCGCCGGGATCGGTGATTTTCACCTTGCGCAACATTTGGCGCACGATGATCTCGATGTGCTTATCGTTGATCTCCACGCCTTGGAGTCGATACACCTCCTGCACTTCGTTCACCAGGTGCTCCTGTAACTCCTGCGGGCCGCACACTTCCAAAATCTCGTGCGGCACAATGGGCCCTTCGGTCAGTTGTTGACCCTTCTTCACGAAATCGCCTTTGAATACGATGATGTGCTTGGTGAGCGGAATGAGATGCTCTTCCTCAGCGCCGGTGTCCGGATCTTTCAGAATCAAGCTGCGTTTGCCGCGTACAGTTCCACCTAGCTCGACGATGCCGTCGATCTTACCGATCTCAGCCGCATCCTTCGGCCGGCGAGCTTCGAACAATTCCGCAACCCGTGGCAGACCACCGGTGATATCCTTTGTTTTTGCGACTTTGCGTGGGGTTTTTGCCAGCAACGCGCCTGCCCGCACCTTTTGGCCTTCCTCGACGATGACGTGAGCGCCGGCGGGAATTGAATAGCTCGCGAGCACTTCCTTTTTGTCATCCACAATAACCACTTGTGGATGCAGGTCTTCCTTATGCTCGATAACCATGGTGCCCATAAGGCCGGTTGCTTCATCGACTTCGCGTTTGATTGTGACTCCGGCAATCATGTCGCGGAATTCGATCTTTCCGCCTTTGTCGGTGAGGATCGGCACGTTGTATGGATCCCATTGCACAAACGTTTCGCCCTTCTTCACAGACGCCCCGTCCTCCTTGGAAATCACTGAGCCGACAACGACGTTGTAGCGCTCCAGTTCGCGGCCCTCTTCGTTATGCACGCCGATCGAGCCGTTTTTGTTCAAGACGATCCAGCTTCCGTCGAGTGCCTGCACGGTCCGCAAATCATTGAACTGCACTGCGCCGTCGTTCTTCGCCTTAATGATCGGCTGCTTAAATGTCTGACTGGCGGTACCACCGATGTGAAACGTCCGCATCGTCAACTGCGTCCCCGGCTCGCCGATGGACTGCGCGGCGATAATACCGACAGCTTCACCGAGCTTCACGAAGTCCCCGGTGGCGAGGTTGCGACCGTAGCACATCGCGCACACGCCTCGGCCACACTCGCATGTGAGCACCGACCGGATCTTAAGTTGTTCGACGCCGATGCGCTGCAAGTCGGCTGCGATCTTTTCGTCGACGTATTGGTTTGCCTTAACGATCTTTTTCCTTTTCTCCACCGGGTCGCCGATTGTCTCGCAGCTCACGCGCCCAATGATGCGCTGACCAAGGTCCACGACTTCCTCGTCGCCTTCGTAAATCGAGCGCACCACGATGCCGTTTACAGTACCGCAATCGTCCTTAACGATGATCACATCCTGTGCCGCATCCACGAGTTTGCGGGTCAGATAACCGGAGTCCGCGGTTTTTAGCGCCGTATCGGCAAGACCTTTGCGTGCACCGTGGGTGGAAATGAAGTACTCCAGCACGGTGAGTCCTTCGCGGAAATTTGACGTGATCGGACGCTCAATGATTTCGCCGCTTGGCTTGGCCATCAAACCGCGCATACCGGCGAGCTGGCGTACCTGTTGCCGATTGCCGCGCGCGCCGGAATCGACCATTAAATTGATCGGATTATACTCCTTGCGATCCTGATTTTGCTCGATCTCGCGGAACATTACGTTGGAGATTTGATCGCCGGCGTGCGTCCAGGTATCGAGAACCTGGTTGTATCGTTCCTGATTGGTAATGATGCCGCGTTCGAACAGCTTCTGCTGCTTCATCACGGCGCCTTCGGCTTCGCCAATCACTTTTTCCTTGTTCGGCGCGGTCTTGAGGTC
>DATDAJ010000347.1:0-4724 GCA_036525475.1 Candidatus Udaeobacter sp. | reverse complement strand
GCCCGGTTTTACTGATGAATTCCTGTTGCTGGCATCGAGTGGCTGGGGGTTTTGCTCGGTCTGTTCCTGAGGCGCCGCAACAACGGCGACTAACGAACAAACAACCGACGTGATAATGGTGATAAACGATTTCATAAGTGGGGATCAGAAATTCTGCGAGTCGTTAACCCAGATTAGACCTTGCAGGTGCAATTACGTTGAAGCGCGACCCCGCGAATCTGGGTAGCGCACGCGTCTCGCGTGTTGGTTTCGGCGTCACGCCGAAACAATCTTTCCTTTGAATTCTCGCCGGAGTGAACATGGATGCGTTAGATGAAAAGTTCGCGATCGCGAGGACGCGCTCGCCAGCACGCGAGACGCGTGCGCTACCCAGAGCCACGGCTACAACTGCTCAATCACGTAGCCGCGCTTTTGCAACAGCGTGATCACGCTGCGGGGACCGGAAAAATGAAGCGCGCCCGCGACAATCGCGGTCGGCTTGCCGGTTTTCAGTTCCGCCTCGATTCGTGGAATCCATTTCACGTTGCGATCATCGACGAAACGCGCCGCAATCCTTGGCGCTTTTGACCGCAGCGTCGAGTCGCCTGCC
Source organism: Candidatus Udaeobacter sp. (assembly GCA_036525475.1). Classification (GTDB taxonomy): domain Bacteria; phylum Verrucomicrobiota; class Verrucomicrobiia; order Chthoniobacterales; family UBA10450; genus Udaeobacter. The sequence continues at coordinate 4,135 of DATDAJ010000347.1, read as the reverse complement.
CACAGCCCATTGGTGTCGCCCTTCCGCCATGCTTTGTACATCCTGCCGGACTCCTTGTCGGCATTGTCGGGCTGACTCAGCGCGTCCTGCAGCATGAACTCGCTGTCCCGATCGGACAACCCACCCATCACCGCTACATGTTCATTAACCGACTCTAGTCCGCTGATTTCCTTTCCCAATTTGATGGCGTGATCCACAAAATAATTATCCAAGCCATGCGAGGTAGATGCTTTGCTGTAGGATGCCGGTGCGGCCAGATGCTGAGCGATCCACCAGGGCTTGTAACGAAGCTGGCTGTCGAAACTCACGAATCGCTCACCCTTTCCGTCGCGACCATCGGGTACCACGGTAAACATGTTTTTACGGAGCCACGCTAGCAACTCTGGGCTTATCTTCGAACGGAGGTCTTGTCCGGGCGGATACTTGGCCGCGGCCTCAAACTTCTTTTGGAATTCCGCGTGCTCGGTCGGATCGAATTCAAAGATGAACCGGCTGCTGTCTTTCAGCGCAATGTCATAAGGCTTGGGCAGTGGATAATCTTTTTTGCTCAGCGCGTGAATTGAACCCACGAGATAAAATGGCGCCTTCGCATTGGTCACGCGCCAGACACAACATTGCGGAAATTTTTTCCTTTGCGGAGCTGCGTCAATCGCGAGCGGTGTCAGAGTTAGTGCGACAAGTAATGCGATCAGACCGTGGGTGACGCGGCGAATTGGCAAAAACATTTCCGGTGTTTAGCGCGAAAAAGCCGCAAGTCAATCGGGAGTTTGAATGCACAAGGAACAATTGGCTCGCCTGCCGTATGCGTTCAGCGGAGGCGGGCAACTCTGAAAACTTTCGAGACTTCGAAGTCGTCACTCCTTGAGATGGACGCGGTTTTTGATACGATAGCGCAGGCATGTCCCTCCGATTGAAGCGTTGGTCCGTTCTCGCGTTTTTGTTCGCTTCCTTTGCTTTCAAAGCCTCAATCGCGATTGCTGCTGCCGAGTGGCAGGTAATCAAAGTAAATGGCCACGATTATCTGAGCGTGGACAACATTTCCAAGTTTTACGACTTGCCCGCAGAGGTTGTCCCGTCCGGGGCGAAAATACAAAAAGAGACCGCTGATCGTCCGCTGGAATTTGTCAGCGGCAGCAGGGAAGCCATCATCAATGGCGCTCGAAGTTGGTTGTGCTTCCCAGTGATTGAACACGATGGCAAATCTCTAGTGACGCGGACCGACGTAGCGAAAACGATTGAGCCGCTCGTGCGGCCACACCGAGTCCCGGAGGTGGGCAACGTTCAGACGGTCGTTCTGGATCCCGGCCACGGCGGACACGACAAAGGGCAGATGAGCCGTTACGGAGCGGAAAAAGATTTTGCCCTGGATGTCGCGCGAAAACTCCGCGCGATTCTGCAAGCGAAAGGATTGCGCGTGATCATGACACGGGAGGGCGATTATTTTGTGCCGTTGGAAGTGCGCGCGAAGATCGCCAACTCAGCGCGCAATTCCATTTTTGTAAGTATCCATTTCAACGCGAGCGGCGACGATCCGAACGCCACCGGGTTCGAGATTTTTTCGTTTACGCCGCGTGGTGCGCCGTCTACTTCCGACAGCGCCATTTCGTCGAGGGCTTACAACACGCAACCCGGCAGCACGGTCGACGCGCAAAGCATGGCGCTTTCCGCGTGCATTTATCATTCGCTTCTCGGTCATCTCCCCGAGTACGACCGTGGTATCAAACGCGCGCGGTTCGCTGTGCTACGCCTGACGAAGGTGCCGGCGGTGCTGATCGAAGGCGGGTTTTTGACGGAGCGCGGCGAGAGTAAATTGATCTCGAATAAAGATTGGCGCGCGAAACTGGCGGGCGCGATTGGTGTAGGAATCGAAAATTACCAGGCGCTGCCGATCAAGAAACAGCCGCCAATGATCGTTGCTGATTATCGTCGTGAGACGAAGTCGGCGCCGGTTGAACCCGTCAAGCAGGAAGGAGGTGTGAAAGAAGCAGATGCGAGCTTACTTCAGCTGGTCGGCCGATCCGCTTTGCTCTCGCAGCCGCAGCCGCAGCCGCAGACGCCAACTCCTGCGCCAACAGCATCTCTTGAATCCGAGCCCATTGTCCCGTGAAGATTGCGTAGCGGCAGGCGTGCTTGCCGCGCCGACGGCTTGAAAGGTTTGTCAGGTGTATTTGGACAGAGTGCCGATTGCCCTTGACGGTTTGCTCGAATGCACCAGATGATCTGCACCCAACCTCAACGAAAGCACATAATGAAAAAATATATCAGCTACACAATGATGGCATTGCTTGGAACGGTTGCTCTGTCGACCGCCGCGTCCACTGAGGAGATGATGCAGGAAAAAGAGAAGGCAGCCTGGCAGGCGTTTAAAGACAGAAAGCCCGACGATTTCAAGAAGGTCGTGTCTGCGAAGTTGGTGGCTGTCTACGCCGAAGGCATGTCCGACCTGCAAAAAGAATTGGCGGACATGCAGAAATGGGACATGAAATCGTTTGCGATCAGCGACTACAAAGTCACGTCCGATGGGTCCGACACAGTTGTCACCACCTACAACGTGACGATCGAAGGCACCTACGACGGAAAAGATCAAACGGGGATCTACAGCGCCGCCTCCGTCTGGAAGAAACAGAAGGGCAAGGGTGAATGGCAGGCGATCTTTCACACGAACATCAAACAGGCCCCAGCCGGGGGATAGTGCCGTCCGCGGAATCGGCGAAAGCAGGGTTGCCAAATCCCCCCTATGCCAGAGGCGCGAATGAGGTAAAATGTCCGATGCCGCACCGATTTCTTTTCGCTCTTCGCAGCGTCGCCGCGGTGGTCGGCGGATATTTGGTTGTTGCCGCCGGAACAATTCTCACGTTCAACGTCTTGGTGGGTCAGGTGACAATCGATTCCAATCCGCGCCAAATGATTCTCGGAACAATTGGCGCGGTGTTCGCAGGTATCGCTGGAGGAGTTGTAGCTGCAGTTGTCGCGCCACGATTCCCACTCGGACACGCCGCTGCTGTTCTGCTGTTTCTCGCGCTTGATACTGCTTCGGTGCTGGCGAAAGGAACTGGTCCGGCTTGGTTCGATCTCGCTGGAAGCGGCATTCTCGCCATTAGCGTTCTGTTTGGTGGCTGGATCATCGCGCGGCGCGCTCGCAGTTTTGTGGTGCGTCCCGCGGTTTGATCGCGCAACAATTTCCACTTTTACTTCTTACTTCTTCCTTTATCCTTTTCTTCGTAGTGCGGGGGAGCCGCAATGGCTGAGAGGTCCAATTGGACGACCCCTTGAACCTGATGCGGGTAATGCCGCCGAAGGGAGCGAGGGTCCGATACCGGACTGGGATTTCAGCTATGCGATTTTTCCGCGCATGGCTTTTTAACCACAAATGGACACGAATCGATACGAATGTTCCGAATCTGACATTCGGGTGCCGTCTTCTGTCATCCCGAGCGAAGTCGAGAATCGAGCGGCTAGGGACGCCGCGAGATGGACGGGAAGGCCGGAGGTTGAGCGAGCGGGAAGCGAGCGAATCAAATCTTTCGATATTTCTATGAGCATATGAACAGCGACAACGGTTCCCAAGAATCCGTGAGGACGAGCGCCCCTCTCCCGAATTCGAAGAAAGTTTACGTTTCAGGAAAGTTGCACCCCGAAATTCGCGTTCCGTTCCGAGAAATCTCGCTCGCACCGACAAAGACGATGTCGGGCGAGGTTGAAGCGAACGAACCCGTGCGTGTGTACGACACAAGCGGGCCATGGGCCGATCCGGATTTTCATGGCGATGTGACACAAGGACTTCCGCCCTTGCGCGCAAAATGGATTCGCGAGCGTGGCGACGTTGAAACCATTGCGGGTCGCGCCGTAACGCTACTGGACGATGGGTATCTCTCACAGATGCACGCCGAGCATGCGCAGCGCCGCAATGGAAGCTCCAAATCCCAAGATCCAAGCTCCAGTCAAACTTCAAACCTCAAGCCTCAAACATCAAAGTTTGCCCCGCATCGTCCTTTGCGGGCGAAATCCGGCAAAGTGGTTACGCAATTAGCGTACGCGCGTCAGGGAATCATCACTCCCGAAATGGAGTTCATCGCGATCCGCGAGAATCTCGGCCGCGAAATTCTGGGGAGCGCGGGCGCCTCGCGGGTGGGAT